>NZ_JBMNPQ010000001.1:0-89748 GCF_050943655.1 Peptoniphilus sp.
ATAAGATATATAAAATTTAGTAAATCATTATTATAAATAATTAATAAGACAAAAATAGGTTGGAGAAGAATGGGTAAAATTATTCTTTTCCAACCTATTTAACTATATAATAATATTTTGCGAAGATGTTAAATTCTATATAATTTCGATAATTTACAGATATTTAATAAAGTTTACAATTTTTTATTTATAAGAGTTCTTTTAATTTTTTTATGTCGTAGGTCACCAAGTCTTCTTTGTCCTCATAATAGTTTAGATATTCGATTACGAGGTCTGCCTCTGGTGTGTATTTTTTTATTAGTGAAATTATCTTATTGATGTCTGGAGTTTTTCCATCTTCAAATATTGAGCGGTGTTCGTCGCATCTTCCGTCATTTGTGTGAAGGTGGTAGGAGACGATTTTTTCTTTAAGGGATGAGATTAAGTTTTCCATATCCCAGCCGTTTGCGTTGGCATGTCCTATGTCGATTAAGACTTTTTCATTTCTAGTTAAACATTCTTCTATGAATTCATCTTCGTCAAGAAGTTTATTGCCCCTATCGTCCACTCCAACATTTTCTATTAATAGTGGAGTCAGTGTGAGGTCCCCAAAAAAGTCCAAGTTTTTTCTTGCTGCTTCAAGCATTTTTTCTTTGTCATCTACTTTTCTGTTGTTGTAGTGATAGACAATATATTTTGGATTTAGGTCTTTAAATTTTAACATCTTGTTGAAGTAATCCAAAGTTCTATCGTAGACTTCGCCCTCTAAATAGCTGTGATCAGTTTTGTTGTAGGGCTCATGAAAAGTTATTTCGTAATTTTTTAGCCTTTCAAAGTTATCTTGAAGTAATTTTTCATAGTTTTCATCGTTAAAGAATGGAAATATTTCTATTCCAATGGGAAAGTCCAAAGCGTCTGTAATTCTATAAACTTTTTCGAAACTTTCAGGTCTATACATATTTGTTGAAATATAAATCAATTTAGCACCTCTAAATTTTCTTCTGTATCAATGTCGAATAGACAAATTTTTTCTCTGTCAAATTTTATAAATAGCTTGTCGCCGTTTTTTATATTTTTATCATCAGAAAGGAGCACATGCTCACTGCCTTCAAGGTCAAAGTAAACTCCAAGCTTGTTGCCGTAGTCCTCGACGAAATTTACATTTATTTCAATATTATCTTTATCTTCATGAGCTACATCAATATATTCAGGTCTTATGCCAAGGTATACATTGCCTTTCTCGTATTCTGAGATTAATTTTTGCAAATTTTCTGGGAGCATGACTTGGTGATCTCCGATATAAACTTTACCGTCCAATACTTTTGATTTAATTATATTCATTGAAGGTGATCCGATAAATGTTGCTGTAAATACATTTCTCGGATGATTGTAAATGTTATTTGGGCTATCTGCCATTTGGATTTTCCCCTTATTTAATAGAACAATCCTCTCTCCAATAGTCATCGCCTCAACTTGGTCGTGAGTTACATAGACAAGGGTCATCTTGTATTTTTCATGAAGTTTTACAAGTTCCTTTCTCGCGTGGAGTCTAAGCTGTGCATCAAGGTTTGAAAGTGGCTCGTCGAGCAGAAAGTAGTCAGACTGCTTTACTAGAGCGCGCGCTAGGGCAACTCTTTGCCTCTGTCCACCTGATAAATCTTTTGGCTTTCTATCTTCAAGTCCTTCTAATTTTAAAGTTGTGAGCACATCTTTAAGTCTCTTTTCAATTTCGTCTTGCGGTACTTTATTTATTTTAAGTGCGTAGCAAATATTTTCGCGAACGCTCATGTGGGGATAGAGTGCATAGTTTTGGAAAACCATGGAAATATTTCTATCTTTTGGCTCGAGGTCGTTGGCAACTTCTCCGCCCAGGATTAATTTTCCACTTGTTATGGAAGATAGGCCTGCAATTATTCTAAGTGTAGTTGATTTTCCACAACCTGATGGGCCGAGCAAGACGAGCCTTTCGCCTTCATTTATTTTAAAATTTAAATTGTCAAGCACAGTCGTCTCTTTGTCATAAGACTTGCTTACGCCGTCAAAAATTATTTCTTTCAAATTTTCCTCCTTATTTAACGCCACTACTGATAAAGGTAGACATTATGTGCCTTTGGAATATTAAAAATAGTATGAGCGGTATAATCATTGTAATTACAGAAACTGCCATTGCTATTGGAAACTCAGTTCCGCCTTCTGAGGATATAAACATCTGAAGGGCAAGGGAGAGTGTGTAATTATCCTGTGATGAAATGATTAAAACTGGCCACACATATTCATTCCATGAGTTGATGAAAAATATTATCGCCGTTGAAATGATTGATGGTTTAACTAGTGGCAGGATAATATCTTTTAAAATTCTCGCTTCGCCAATTCCGTCAATTTTTGAAACTTCTATAATTGACTTTGGAATAGTCCTCATGGCTTGGCGCAGCAAAAATATTCCAAGGACGTCGGCAAATTGGGGAAGCATTACGCCCCAAATTGTATCAGTTAGTCCAAGGCGCGAAACTATTAAATAGTTCGGAATCATCGTCACAGTAAATGGTATAAACATAGTTGTCAAAAATATAAAGTAAATTATATTTTTCTCTTTAAAATCAATATACACAAAGCTATAGGCTGCAAGTATTGAAGTTAAAATCTTAACAGCTGTCACGATAAAGGCAATTGTGAAAGTATTTAATATTATTTTAAATAGCGGAAGTCTTGAGAATACATATTTATAATTCTCAAGCGTAAACTCTTTTGGCACGAGAGCAAGAACTGAGTTAAAGGACTCCTGCAAAGTCTTAAAGGAGTTTGAGAGGGCAAAAATTATTGGAAATAATGTGATTAGCACAAGTAGAATTAAAACTACATGAAGTGCAATTTGTTTTTTATTAGTTTTCATAATAAATATTTTCCTCCACAAATTTAAATTCTAGCACCAAAAGTATGGCAAAAATTATCATTGTTATCATTGAAAGTGCCGATGAGACACCAGTTTTGTATAAAATAAATGCCTCGTGATAAGAGTGATAAATTAGAGATGACGATCCGTAGCTTGGACCTCCCTGTGTGATTACTTTTATCGGCGTAAATACAAATTGAAGTCCCTGTACAATTGTCATTATAAAGATATATATTCCCGTAGCTGATGATGCTGGAAGGGCAATGTCCTTAAATAGCTTAAAATTACTTGCTCCATCGAGCTTTGCTGCCTCGATAATGCTCTCGTCGATTCCAGATATTCCACCGAGGATTACGATGAAATTATATCCAAAGGCCTTCCACGATGTAATTATTGATATTACAACTATTACAAGGCCCTGTGTCTTTGACCAAATTGGCATGTACACGCCAAAGTGCTTTAATATTATTGCAACGGGACCTGAGACTGGATTTAAAATCCACGTGTATAGGACAGATCCAATTACAAGAGAAATTAAAGAGGGCAGAAAGAATGCTGCCCTATAAAAATTTTTATATTTTTTTAAAACGATGCTTAAGACAAATGCAAGAACATAGGCTGCCAAGAAATTTATGACGAGTAAGATTATTATATATAGAAATGTGTTAACCAGTATTTTTGAAAATATGGGTCTTTTAAATAATTCTATATAATTGTCAAGTCCTACAAATTTCTTGTTTACTTTTATCATATTCCAGTCGAAAAAGCTTAGATAAAATGTGTAGAACAGCGGAGCTATGACAAATGCCAAGAAGAATATTCCTGCAGGCAAAAGCATCAAGTAACCTTTTAATCTACTTTTCATTCTGGCCTCAATTATTTTCAAGAAGTGAGTTTATTTTTTCTTGTGCGGCTTCCATAGATGTTTTAACATCGTCGCCTGCTAGGATTTCATCTCTCATATCAAGAAGAGCCTGTTCAGATTCTAGCCCAGCATTTCCTGGGAAAGATGCCCAAGACACTACGTCTTTAGACTGCTCGATTGCAGGTTTCATCATTTCATTTTCTTCTAGGAAAGACTTTAATCCGTTTTCTGCTTCGGCGACATCTTTTCTAGGAGGAGTGTAGCCAGTTCCCTTAGTCCATGTTGCCATTTGCTCAATTCCGTATAAATATTTTTCAAATTCCCATGCTGCTTTTATTTCGTCTTCGTCAGTTGCTGTGATTGCCAAGAAGCATCCACCAGCTGGGACTTTTCTTTCTTTACCTTCAAAAGTTGGAGACATTACAGAAGTTACATCAAAGCTTGCGCCTTTTTGAATTTGCTCACGCCTTGCAATAGTTGTATAGCACATTGCAATATTTCCATCGACAAAAGATTGAACTCCCTCATCCCATGAGATGTGTAGAGCTGATCCATCAGAAACCATGTCTTGATAAAGCTGCATTGCTTCTATTCCTTCAGGAGATGCGAAGCTTGCTTTATTATCTGTAATCATCTTTGCGCCGTTAGATTCGATTAGGGCTTGTTGTCCCCAAAAGTCTGCTGGCTCCTGAATGTATAGGCCGTACTTGCCAGTCTTTTCTTTTATTGTTTTTGAAAACTCATGGACTTCTTTCCATGTCTTTGGACCTTCTTCGGGAAGTCCACATTCTTTTAAGATGTCTTTATTGATATATAGTACTGGAGTTGAAAGGGAGTAAGGGATACCCACTTGCTCACCTTCAGAATTCTTTGCCAAGTCCAGTACATTAGGAAGGAAATTATCTTTTAAGAAGTTTTTGTCGTCATCATATTTTTCCACAGCATCAACTGGAGAAACGTAGTCGAAGTTATTGGAAAAATAATCTAAAAATGCCCAACCAACTTGCACAAGTCCAGGTGATTCTCCACCAGCTTGTTTAGCTTGCAAGTTTTGCATAAGTCCTTTGTACATATCAGGGTTATATGTTGCCACGACTTCAATGTGGTCGTTATTTTTATTAAAATTATCTACAAGCTCTTTTACGCTTGCGCCTCCTTGTGTCTCGGCGTTTACGTGATAGTATTCGATTTTTATCTTGTCACCGTCGCCTTTTGCCTCGGTCTTTTTAGTTTCGTTATTTGACTTGCCACATCCGACTAAAAGAGATGCAATTAGTGCAGATACTGCAAATGCTTTTAAAAATTTTTTCATTTAATTTAATAATCCTTTCTATAATAAATTTAATCAAAGAAATCTTAATATAAATTTGCATATAATATATATATGACGAGAAAAGATTAGGTAAATAATAATTTTATTAAAAATTCAGACTGCAAATAAAAATAAATTCTTAAGAAAATCTTAAATATTTTAAATAAAGATAAATTTCATGTAATATCCACAACTTTTACACATATTTTTGTTAGAATATAGTCGGAGGGATATGAATGAAAAAATTTTTTAAGGTGGCTCTTCTTTCTCTACTGTTAATACTTCCCACATCTGTCTTTGCAAAAGAAAAAGAAATAGTCACATTGGGAAAAGATTTAACAAGTGCTCAGAGAGAAGAAATTTTAAGAGAATTAAATCCAAGTGATGATGCAAAAATTATAGAAGTAACAAATAAAGAAGAATATGAATACTTAGGCGATGTTCTAAGTTCAAGAGAAATTGGAAATAAAGCAATATCATCTGCCATAGTAAAATACACAGGCAAGGGAATAAATGTAGAACTTTCTCCAAACATCGTTGGAGTTAGTGAAAATTCATACAGAAACGCAATGACAACTGCTGGAGTTGAAAATGCCTATGTATATGTAACTGCACCGGGACGAGTTACTGGTACAGCAGCTCTTACTGGAATTTTAAAATCCTACGAAGAAGTGACTGGAGAAAAAATCCCAGAAGATGTAAAGAAAGTTGCCAACGAAGAAGTTGTAGTACAGACACAACTTGCAAAAGATGTTGGAGACGAGAAGACAAATGATGTAATAAATGTAGTTAAAAGCGAAATGGCATCTAAGATGCCTCAGTCCAAAGAAGAAGTAAGGGCAATAATCGACTCAGTTGATTCACAGTATAACATTGGACTTTCTGAAAGTTCAAAAGAAGGACTCACAACACTTTTTAACAACATGAAAAACGCCGACATAGATTGGAAAAAAGTTGCCAACAAAGTTGGAGAATATTCCAAGAAGGCAAATGAATTTTTAAATTCACCTGAAGGCGAAAAAGCTGTACAGGACACAAAGAACTTTATAGAGAGATTTATTGATTTTATAGTGTCACTTTTTAAATAAAATAAAGAATTGAAAGCTCTGTCAATATGGCGGAGCTTTTTTATATTGCAAGGCTCATTGACTTTTTATAATTACTAAAGTAATATTAAATTAAGTTTATGTAATCGTTATCAAAAAATAAGGAGGCAATATGAAAAATACTAAATTTAAAAAAATAATTAGTGTTTTGATGCTCACGAGTCTATTAAATCCAGCTACTGTAATGGCAGCGGGGAAACTTCCAAAAGAGGCAGCTGAGATGGAGATAAATATTAAAATTAATGGAGTAATGCAAAATATTCCAAGTGACTATGGCAGGGCTTATCTTAATAAAAACACAAATAGGGTCATGGTGCCGGCAAGATTTGTAACTGAACGTTTGGGAAGTACAATTGAATATGCAAAAAAATATGAAGATTATCCAGATGGGGCACTGCTAGTTGGAACAGAAGATGGACCAATTATTATGCCAATAAATTCTAATAAGTATATATTAATTCGAGAAGAAAAAACAGGACTTTTAGATAGCAAAGTAACTCTATACGATGGAAGAACTTATGTGCCAATTAGATTTCTCTCAGAGACAATGGGACATGAGGTGGACTGGAAAGATGGAGAAGTTTTGATTGAAAAGTCTTCACAAAATAAGTCTGCAAAAAATAATATAGACAAAAATTTAAATAAGAAAACCAAAGAAGATGAAATTTCTAATAAGGCACATGAAGAAGATAAAGTTTCTTTATCTCAAGTAGATAGAGCATTAAACAAAAAAGATTATAAAAATATTTACAAGACAAATCTAAATAATTATAGAGCGCAAAATGAACTTGATATCTTAAGAGAAAGCGAAGAGCTAAATAAAATTGCACAGATTAGAGTCGCTGAAGAGATGGAGACATTTGTAAAAAATGGCGAGGCAGATCACAATTCACCTAGCGGATCAAATGTTAATCTAGGCGAAAATTTATATTGCTGGAGGACACCGTTACAAGAAGATGCAATTGAAGCAAAAGTTGAAAGAAGCCTAGAGGCATGGAAGAACTCAGAGGGTCACAACAAAAATCTTCTTTATAAAAAAGCAAGGGAATATGGCTATGCTTATGGCGTCGTAGAAAATAACGGAAAAGCACACGGCATTAGCATATACGTTTTTAAGTAAAACGAAAGTCTTACAATTTACAAAATTAGAATTATAAAAACTTTATATTTTTAGATAAATTCTAATTTTGAAATAGCATTGACAGCGTTTTCTATATAAAGTATTATTAGTTTAATAATAAACTTATTTAAAAGGAGGAGGTAAAAATGAGTAATACGAATAATAAAAAGCTCAGCTTAAAATCTTTTGACAAAGCTCTACTTGTTTCAGTTATTTTACTCGTAGTTGTCTATGTAATTGGATTTGTCAAGCTAAGTACGATTAATGATCCTACGCCGAGGGATTTTTCGTTTCTATCGAAAACGTTTGGACTTGTTAAAATTATTTATGTAGTAGCTCTTGTAATTTTTCTCTACACAGTGTATGTGAGATCTAAAAAGGGACGCAATTTCAAAATTTTGAGCAACATCATGCTCTCAATTGGATTTATTTTATTTTTATTAAACTTTACAGTTGGAGCACCTTTTTACGAAGTAATTGACAAGATGGCAGAGAGTTTAAATAACCTCATGAACATGAATTTTGGCGGTGCACTTTCAAGTGGAGCGGGAGCCTATGGAAGCCTCTATTCAATGTCAAAGGCAAGAGAAACTATTGTGGATATTTTGCTTTTTGCAAGTCCAATTGTCATGGCAATTGCTGCGTTTATCCTTTATAGAAAGATATATAAGGGAAGAGATATGACTGTTGGAGACGAGGCAGTAATATCTAAAACAAAGTTCCAAGAAGGATTTAACAAGACGAGGGACAACATCGCCAACAAAATGAGCGAAGTTTCATCTCAAATGAGTGCAGATAATATTTCTGATTATGACGTGGACGAGAGCGAAAGCGTGGAAGATAGCTATAAAGAGAAAAAGACTAAATCCACAAATCGCGAGGACTCTTACGAAGAATCTAAATTTGAAAGAGATTATGACGATTACGACGACTATGACGATGATTTAAATTACAATGGCAAAAACATTGATTCCAAAAAGATTTTTAAAATTGGCGGAATTATTCTTGGAATCATTATTGCAATTTTTATAATTAAGTTTGCAATTGATAAGGCAAGGCCAGATGCAGTTGTGGACACAAGTGGAGTTTCTATAAACATTGCAGTTGATGGTGTGGACGGTTATGCAAAAGCAACTGCAGATATAGTTGGTGAATTTTCTCTTAAAGATGTGTCTGATAATATTGACAGATACGAACTTATGACTTATCTAAACAGCCTTCCAATTGAGCTTAATAAAGAAGAAAATATTAAAAATAAGGACAAGATAACAGCAACTTTAAAACTCGACAAGGGAAATTATAAAATTAAATTTGACCAAGACGAGATAAAAGAAGAATTAACTGTAAAAGACTTGCCAAAACTAATAAATAGTATAAAAGATATTCCAAATGAAGTTTTAAACACTATCGACTCAAAAATTAAAAAATCAATACAACAATATGCAGGCGACTCAGCTAAGAATTTAAAAATTGAAAGACTTAGAATTTATGAAGAAGTTGCAAGTGAAGATGATTTAAAAGATTTAGAGAATCAATACTCTTCAATGTTTAACATCATGTCTATTTATCAAGCAGAGTTCGATTCATATTACGGAGATCACTACTCCTATCTATTCACATATTTAACTAGCGATTTTTCTGAAAATAATGGTGCCTACCAATATTACATCAATAGGGAAGGTAGATACGACATTACAGAATTAGGCGACATCGACAACAATTTAAAATATGCCGGATACAAAGAAGTAAGCGAATTTAGAAAGGACATAACTGCAGCAGAGACAGTTGAAAAACCTGAAGAAAGTGAAGAAGAAAAGCAAGAAGAAAAAGAAGAAACTATAGGCACAAATGACAAACTAAAACAACTTGCCTACAACTTAAACGGCACATCAAGAACAGTAAAGGGCAAGGGCAACCTTAGAACTGGCCCAAGCCTAAACTCACAAGCCATAGTTCAGCTTGGCGACAATGCAGTTGTAGAAATTTTTGAAACAGTAATACAGGGCGAGAGAGTTTGGTGTCACGTATATGCTACTAACACAGATGGAAGCGTCTATGAAGGCTGGATATCAAATAGAGTTTTAAATATTTAAAAAAATGAGCACGAGGGAGGACTTCGTGCTTTTTTTTGAGCTTTGTTTAAAGTTTTATATAATCTCATTATTATATTATTTTTTTAAGACAGATACTTATTAAATTTTTTTCCGCGTCAGGTGTAATTACAAATAATGAGAAGTCTGTCAATGTGAAAAAATATCTCATTTTACACACAATAAAAATAAAATTAAAGGACCTAGTACCGGTAAATATTTCGGCACTAGGTCCATTGTGTTTTTTATCTTTTCAAAATCTTTAACTGTAATTATTAGCAATCTATTGGGTTTAGCAAGTTGTAAAGTGTCTTTACGTGAATTCCCGTTGCTCTTTTTGGAAGGTAACCCTTCTTCTTAGATCTATAAGCTGTGCCGGCAATGTCTAGGTGAACCCACTTAGTGCCTTCTTTTACGAATTCACCAACGAATAGGCCTGCAGTAACTGAACCTGCATTTCTTCCACTAGTGTTTGAAATGTCGGCAACGTCTGAGTGATTTAGCTTTTTATAGTCCTCATCATATGGGAATGCCCAAATTTTTTCACCAGAAAGTTCAGCAGCTTCTTTAACTTCGTTATAAAATTCTTCGTCGTTTGTGACAGCACCAGTGTATTCTTCTCCAAGTGCAATTGTAACGGCACCAGTTAAAGTTGCAAGGTCGATTACTCTTTCGACTTCAAAGTTATTAGTTGCATAATGAATTGCATCGGCAAGAGTAATTCTTCCTTCTGCGTCTGTATTTTTAACTTCTATTGTAAGTCCCTTCATTGTCTCAATTATGTCGCCACATTTGTAGCTTGTTCCAGAAATCATGTTTTCGCAGGCTGCAACAACTGCAACAACATTTACCTTTGCCTTGCTCTTTCCAAGGGCATACATCGTTCCGATTACGCTTCCTGCTCCACCCATGTCTGAGTGCATTGAAACCATTCCACTTGGGCTCTTTATATTGTATCCGCCACTGTCATAAGTTAGTCCCTTGCCAACAAGGGCAGTCTTTGGAGCGTCTGAATTTTCAATTTCCATAACGATTAGTCGCGGTCTATTAGTTGCACCGCCACCAACTGCCATAAAAGCTTTCATGCCGAGTTTTTTAATTTCATCTTCTTTGTAAACTGTGACCTTTACGCCAACAGATTCAAGTTTTTCTTTTGTTATAATTGCAAGAGTTTCTGGATAGATTACATTTCCAGTTTCGTTTACAAGGTCTCTTGCCAAGAACACTCCATCCATCATGTCGCTCATAAGGTCAAGACCTTCTTGTAATTTTTCTTCTTTTCCGCGCGGTGGGATGTAATTAATAGTTAAATCAAAAATTTCTTCATCTTTTTTAGTCTTCTTTGTAAAAGAATATTCGCCCTGTCTTAGACCTTCGTAGACTGCCATAATAGTTTTCTTTTGGCATAGTCCAAAATCAGGAATTTTTACACTTGCAACACTTTCTTTTTCGTCTCGAAGCAGGTTTCCAAGATCGAAGAAAATATTTCTAATGTCTTCTAGTGTAATTTCGCTATCTCCAAGGCCAACAAAAATTTCGCTATTTGTGCTTGTGCTTGGTAGATAAATTATTTCACCTAGCTTACCTTCAAAACCTTTCTTAGAAAGATAATCTTTGTTTTTGCAATTTTTTATATCATCTTTCTTAAGAAAATTAATCTTTGCACCTTCTTCTTTTCCATACAAATTAAATTTAATCATTTATACACCTCGCATACATTATACCCTAAAACATGGGGCAAAAATTTTATTTACAAATGCTTTTTTAATTATATATTATGTGATAACATTGAATTAATAATAAAGGAGTTAAGTATCAATTTAGTATGCTAAGAAGGGCTTTAGATTGGTGCTTTTTTTGGTAGGTGGTGTTAATATGAATAGAAAACTAAGAGCTTCAATAATGTTATTTATAACAGCAATAATTTGGGGGCTTGCCTTTGTGGCACAAGCTGCCGGGATGGAACATTTGGGGCCTTACACCTTTACAGTGTCACGTTCTTTTGTTGCCTGTATATTTCTACTCATAACGCATATAATTTTTAAAAAATCAAAAATTATAAATTACGACGACAATTATTCTCTAAAGAGAACCGTTAAGGGCGGCATGATATGCGGAGTGGTCTTTACTCTTGCCATCAATCTTCAACAGATTGGTCTAATCTATACGACTACGGGAAAGGCTGGATTTATAACAGCGCTATACATTGTATTTATTCCAATAATTGGACTTTTCTTTGGCAAGAAGCCGGACTTTAAAATTATCCTTTGTATAATTGTTGCCATGGCAGGCACTTACATAATGTCAATTAAGGGCGAGTTTAAAATAAATAGGGGCGATATTGAAGTGCTTCTTTCTGCCTTTATGTTTGCAGTGCACATGATGCTCATGTCGAGATTTTCTAACAACACAAATAGCATTATTTTTTCTTTGGTGCAATTTTTTGTGTGCGGACTTCTCTCTTTAATCATTGCAACTTTTAAAGAGACAATCGACATGAATATGATTTTAAAATCCTATGTGACAATTTTATACGTTGGGATTTTATCTTCTGGCGTTGGATTTACGATTCAAATTATGGCGCTTAAGGATCTCGACACAGTTATTGCGTCCATGATAAGTTCACTTGAGTCTGTCTTTGGGGCAGTTTTTGGTTGGATTATTTTGGGACAAGTTATGAACGAGCGTGAAATTTTGGGTGCGTCTTTAATTTTTGTTGCAACACTTGTGGCACAAGTTCCGCTTCAAAAGATTTTTGTGAGAAAAAGGAAAAAAGCACATTAATTTCACATTAATTTAATATTATTTTATATTTCTAACACAATTCTATTATATAATAAAGTAGAGGTGAGGAAATGTCGCTTATGAATTTAATTTTTGGCAAGAAGTCAAATAAAATTATTACAATAGATGGTGAGTATGGCAGCGGTGCAACTGAAATTGCAAAAAATATTGCTGAAAAATTAAGTATAGAGTTCTACGACGATAAGGTAATTGAGCTTATGAGTTTGGAAGGCAAGGTAAAACCTGAAGATGTAAAAAAGGACGATTCTTTTTTGCAAGGTACTATATATGATCTTTATAGACAAAATTATTCTTATTCACAAGAAGACATGTCGGCAAATGATGCGGCATTTTTAATGGACTCTAGAACTATTAGGGAGATTGCCCGAGGTGGCAGTGCAGTAATTTTTGGAAAGTGCGCAAATTTTGTACTTAAAGACGACGATATTTTTTCAGTTTTTATTTACGCTCAAGATGATTTTAAAAAAGATAGAGTTAATAAAAAATACAATATAAAAGAAGACAAGGTTGAGCTTAAGCTAAGTAGAGAGAACAACAGAAGGGCTAATCACTACTCCAGAAACACTGGAGAGGTTTGGGGCAGTTCAAAGATGTACGATTTACTTATTGACTCCTCAGTTTTTGATTTTGAAGTAATTGAGTCCCTTGTAATAGATCTTGCAAACAAGAAGAAGTAAAGTATGGGTTTTGAGGCTCATACTTTTTTAAATTGAGAAATTTTTGCGCCAATACTTACTATTCAAAAACAAGACTAAATCATGTATAATTAAAATGTTAAGGAGGATTATTGTATATGATTAAAGTTCTCCATTTAATTAGTGGCGGCGATACAGGCGGTGCCAAGACTCATATTTTCACTCTGATGAAGGGCTTGGAAGGAAAAGTTGATGCAAAGATAATTTGTTTTATCAAAGATACTTTCTACGACGAGGCCAAAGAGCTTGGATATAATATTGAAGTCTTTGAGCAAAGGAAAAGATCCGACCTATCTGTTGTCACTAGATTAAGTGATGAAATTAAAAAAGCTGGATATGACATTGTGCATGCTCATGGCGCGCGTGCAAATTTTATTGCAATGTTTCTAAAAAATAAAATATCTGTGCCCATGGTAACAACTATACACTCTGACTACATGCTGGATTTTAAAGATAGTTTTTACAAAAATCTAATTTACACAGGACTTAATAAGATGGCACTTAAAAAGTTTGATCACTATATTTGTGTAAGTGATAACTTTAAAGATATGCTAATAGATCGTGGTTTTAATCCAAAGAAAATTCACGTTCTATACAACGGCATAAACACCGACGAGAATATTGATATTCTTCCAAAGGACGCATTTTTGGAAAAACACAAAATAATCTATAATGGTGAATTTATCGTCGGAATAGCTGCGCGTCTTGACAAGGTAAAGGATCACGAAACTTTTATAAGAGCGGCAAAAAAAGTTTTGGATAAAAACACTGATATTTATTTTTTAATAGCAGGTAGTGGTGATGAGAGAACTCGCCTAGAGGATTTGGCAAAAGATTTTAAAATTTCTGATAAGGTATATTTTCTAAACTTTGTAAAGGATAAATATTCATTCTTTAATGCCATTGATGTAAATGTGCTTACTAGTATATCTGAGTCTTTTCCTTATGTAATTTTGGAAGCTGCATTAGTTGGCGTTCCTACAATTGCAACAAGAGTTGGAGGTATTCCACAAATTGTAAAGGACGATGAGACGGGATATTTATTTGATGTGGGCGATGACGAGGCTCTTTCTAAACACATTCTAGATTTATATAGTGACAAGGAAAAATTAAAAATGCTTGGATCAAATATGAAAGAGAATGTAAAGGAAAATTATTCCCACGAAGCTATGGGTAGGACTCAGTATGAAATTTATAAAGAGATACTTTTAGGAGGAAATAAGTGAAAATCATAGATAAAAATGGAAGACTTTTCGGTTTTATTAACATAATCGATTTGCTTGTACTTATTGCAGTTATTGGAATAATAGTAACTGGAGTAAAGAGATTTGGAAACAACACATCTTCAGCTGGTGCAGAATCAAAACCAGGAATAATCGTTGCAGAAATTACAGAAGTAAGACAGGCAACAGTTGATGCTGTAAAAGTTGGAGACCCAGTTTACGATTACGACAAGGGAACATATATTGGTGAAATCGCAGAAGTTTCTGCAAAGCCATACACTGAAGAAGTTGAGTACCAAGGCCGCTGGGTAAATGCCGAAGTTCCAGAAAAATTTACAATCGACGTTAAACTTAAGGTAGATGTAAAAGAGACAAATGACTTTTATCAAGTTGGCTCAGAACAAATGAGAGTTGGAGCTCAACAAAGAGTAAAAAATAAAAAATTCGCATCATTTATGACAATTTTAGATGTAGAAGTCTAGGTGTAAAATGTATAATTCAGTAACGGTAAGGTTTCTAAATAGAATTTACCTTGCCCTTTCACATGCTTACCAAAGTAGTGTGACTCACAAATTTTTTAAGGGCATTGGTGATCCTATTAAGAGAGCCTGTGCAAACTCTAATTTAAACACAATTATAAATGGAACTAAGTATATCTTTAGAGATTCATATTTCTTAAAAATCTACAAAGGATTTTTTGCTTTAATCGAAAGATTTATGCACTTCCTACACAGGATTTTAGTAGAGCCAATTAAGCACACATTCTTCTTGGGAGATACCTTTGAAATTCTCTCTGATTTCGACGAAGTAATGGGCTTTGTTTCTAATATTATTTTGTGGTCTGGAATTCTTGTGACAATAGTTGCAATCATATTTAGAGCACATATTAAATTTGGCATTGCAGTTGTAGTTTTTGGCTTTATTATGTCGACTCTAAAGGGGAAATATTTGGCGATTATTAAAAATTCAAAAGCTTTAGAATTTATACTTAGCTTTTTCGAACTAGACAAAGGCGGTGAAGCTTGGTGGTAGTACCTAAAAAGTTAAATTTCATCTGGCTCATGGCGGCCTTTTTAGCAGCCATATATTATTTTTTTGGAATTAAATTTTTTGTTGCAGGTTTAGTCGGAGTATGCGGATTTGTAATGGTAATCTACGATGTAAAAATCGGTCTTTTTGGAGCTGCGTTTTTGTATCCATTTTTGCCAGATGCCGCAGGACTAATAATGCTTCTTTCTATGGGATTTTTTGTCCTAATAAGATCAATTTTGTTTAAAGAAAAAATTGAAGTTATGGATATCACTCTTCCAATTGGACTATTTGGTTTTGTGGCAATCTTTGCGACAATTACATCAATTGAGCCCATGGGATCATTGCGTGACTTGGCTCTTAATGCAGCTGGACTGAGCTTTGTATTTGCAATGACAAACACAATAAAGAAGAAGAGCGAGCTAAACGCATTTATTTCAGTCTTTTTAGTATCAGCTCTTTTAGTTGGACTAATTGGAATCTACCAAAGATTTACTGGAGTAGAGATGAGACCAGAGTGGCTTGATGTTGAAAACAACACAGACATTGCCGTTCGTGTGTACTCAGTATTTCAAAATCCAAACATCTTGGCAGAGTATTTAGTAATGCTAATACCACTTGCAGTTGGAGTTACATGGCACACCAAGAGCATGAGAAAAAAAATAGTATTTACTGGTGCAACTGGGTTACTTCTAGTATGTATCTTGCTGACTCTTTCTCGTGGAGGCTGGGTTGGAATTGCCTTTGCAGCTCTTACTTTTATAATCTTAGTAGATCTTAGACTTTTAATTTTGGCAATACCAGTGGGACTTGGCGGACTTATGTTTTTGCCAGACCAAATGCTAAATAGAATTATCTCCATTGGATCAACTGTAGACTCGTCAAACTCATACAGAATAAAAATATGGGAGATAACTATGAATTTAATTCGCGACCACAAAGTTGGCGGAGTTGGCTTTGGTTATATTCCATTTAAAAAGACTTTCGAAACTTATATAAGAACAATGCCAATTTATCACGCACACAACACTTATCTTGAAGTTGCGGCAGAAATTGGTATAGCTGGACTATTTATCTTCATGCTATTTATGCTATCAACGCTTAAATATGCCTATATAAATTTAGTAAAATCTGAAGATAAGTATTACAAATATATTGGAGCAGGACTATGCGCAAGTATAGTTGGTATTATGGCTCACGGACTTGTGGAACACTTCCTATACATTCCGAGAATAATTTTTACATTCTGGATAATTATAGGAATAATATTTACAGCAATTAAAGTTCAAAAAAATGAAAAAATAGAAATTCAAAATTAATATAAAAATCAATTAGAAAATGTGATTTGTATGAAAAAAATTGTAATGTCTGGTTACTTTGGTTTTGACAATTCGGGAGATGACGCAATACTTAAGGCCATGGTGGCGGATTTTAAAAAAGTTAATAAGGATCTTTTTTTGACTGCTCTTTCAAATAATCCAGAGAAGACGAGGAAGGTCTATGGAATAAATGCCGTAAATAGATTTAAGGTTTCAGAAGTTTGGAAGACTCTAGGAGAGTGCGACATCTTCCTTTCAGGAGGAGGGTCTTTGTTGCAAGACTTTACTTCAACAAGGTCAATCATCTATTACTTGGCAGTGATTTTGATGGCGAAGATGCGCAAAAAAAAGGTCTATGTCTATGCAAATGGAATTGGACCAATTGACAAGGGCTTTAGCAGATTCTTGACAAAATTTGTCCTAAACCGAGTGGACTTCATAACTCTAAGAGATAGTTTTTCACAAGAATTTGTAAAAAAATTGGGAGTAAAAAATAAAAATATTTTAGTCACAGCCGATCCAGTTTTTTCACTTGAGTCTGCAACAGATACAAGAGTAAAAGAGATACTTGAAATTGAAAATATTAAGCTCACAGAAAACACTATTGGGTTTTGCCTAAGGGATTATGAAAACAGCAAGAGTTTAAAAATAAAATTTGCAGAAGTTGTGGACATGTTAATTGAAGACGGATACGACGTGCTCCTCGTTCCCTTCCACATGCCTCGCGACAATGTTTATTCAAAAGACATTGCCGAGCTTTCAAGACATAAAGATAAGGTCCAGGTAGTGGAGAATACTTATTCTGCAGGAGAGCTTATGGGAATTTTTAAAGACTTAAAGCTTTTAGTTGCCATGAGGCTTCACTCCGTAATATATGGAGCCAATGTAAATCTTCCAATGGTTGGAGTAATTTATGATCCAAAGGTTAGGGCAATGGTGCACGAACTTGGAATTAAAGAATCTGTGGAAGTTAATGACTTTACTTCAAAAGAACTTTATGAAAAAATAAATAAAACTCTTTCAAGTTTAGAAGATAGCAAAGAAGTTCTTGAGAAGAATACAGAGATAATGAGACAAAAAGCTCACAAAAATGTAGAAATAGCAATGGAGCTTTTGGAAAAATAAAAAATCTTAGGACATATCGAAAGGTATGTCTTTTTTTAAGTTTTATTTATTAAAAAGAGAGAGTTAAATAAAAATTTTAAATAAGTGTGAAGTGCTCGATTAAAAAAATTAAAATTCATATAAAAAAGACTGCCACAAAAGTGACAGCCATAAAACTAAATTGAAAGTTCTTTAAATCCCTTGCCCAGTATTTCGGAAGTGTCGTTAACCGCCATAAAGGCATCGGGATCAATTCTTTTTACGATTTGACGTACCTTTACTAGTTGCCTTGATGAACAAATTACATAGGCCATGTAAAGGTCTTTTTTCTTATAAGCAGTTCTACAATTAATAAATGTAGCGCCTCTGTTAATTTCTTTATAAATTTCAGTTACAATTTCGTCGTATTTTTCAGAAATTATAAATATTTGCTTTTGAATTCCAACTCCAAGCTGCATTCTGTCGATTACACTGTAGGTTATATACATGAGTATCAAAGTGTAAAGAGCTTGGTCTGGCGTGTAGATAAAGGCAAGTGCACAGATAATCATAAAGTTTATTATCATTAGCACGCTTCCTATGCTCACGTTAAAATATTTTTTTATGATTGCAGCAATAATATCTAATCCGCCTGTTGAAGTTCCATGCATAAAGGCAATTCCTGCACCAATTCCGTTTAGTAGTCCGCCAAATACGGCAGCTAAAAATGGATCTTTAGTTATGTAGAAACCTGGTAGAAATCTTTCTATTAACGAAACAAAGAAAGATAAAAATAGCACAGAAATTCCAGAGAAAAAAGCAAAGTCTCTATCTAGAAAAATTATACTCAAAATAAATGTAGGCGTATTTAATAATAAAATTAATATTGATAGCTTCATCCCCGTCAGTCTACTAATTAGGATTGACAGACCTGAAAGGCCACCTGATATTAAATCATTTGCCTTGATAAATACAACGATTGAAAAAGATGTAAAAATCATGCAGACAAGTACTGACATTAGCTTTACGAAAAATGTTTTCGAAAATATCCAATTTTTAAGATTTTTATTCATTGCATCAAACTCCCAAATCTATAATACTATATATGTACCTATAATTGAAGTACTAAAAGAACAATATTAACTATAAATAAAACCAAAATCGCGATTTAAATATATATTTTAAAAATGTAATTTAGCAGTTAAAAGCGTGAAATTACCTTTGTTTTAAAATATAAAATTAATGTTACTTTTTGAATAGTGATGTAACATTTTGAAACATTTGTAAAAACTAATAATATAATTTAAAACAATTCGTTAAAGTTACACTAGTTCCTTGAATTTAAAAAATCCCTTTGATATAATAAATCTGGATGAAAAAGTTACCAATGTTTTATACATAGTAAAAGGAGAGTGTTAAAATGACAGATACATTAAATCCATTAGTAGCAGCACAACAAAAAGTTAAAGCTGCTTGTGACAAATTAGGTGCAGATCCTGCAGTATATGAAATTTTAAAAGAACCTGAAAGAGTTATTGAAATTTCTATTCCAGTTAAAATGGACGACGGATCAGTAAAAGTTTTCAAAGGTTGGAGATCAGCTCACTCAACAGCTGTAGGTCCTGCTAAGGGAGGATGTAGATTCCACCCTAACGTAAACATGGACGAAGTTAAAGCTCTTTCTCTTTGGATGACATTCAAAGGTGGAGCACTAGGTCTTCCATACGGTGGAGGTAAAGGTGGTATTTGTGTAGATCCATCTGAACTTTCTGATAGAGAACTTGAACAACTTGCAAGAGGATATGTAAGAGGACTTTACAAATATCTTGGCGAAAGAATCGACATTCCAGCACCAGACGTAAACACTAATGGACAAATTATGTCTTGGTTCATGGACGAATATATTAAACTTAACGGCGACAGAATGGACCTTGGTACATTCACTGGTAAACCAGTAGACTTCGGTGGATCTCAAGGAAGAAACGAAGCAACTGGATTTGGTGTTGCAGTAGTAACAAGAGAAGCTGCTAAACGTTACGGAATCGACTTTGCTACAGCTAAAATCGCTGTTCAAGGATTCGGAAACGTTGGATCTTTCACAGTTAAAAACATTGAAAGACAAGGCGGAAAAGTTTGCGCACTAGCTGAATGGGACAAAAAAGAAGGTAACTATGCTCTTTACAACGAAGACGGAATGAGCTTTAAAGAACTTCTTGCTTACAAGAACGAACACAAAACTCTTATCGGATTCCCTGGAGCAAAACAAATTTCTAACGAAGAATTCTGGGAAGGCGAATATGACATTCTAATTCCAGCAGCTCTTGAAAATGTAATCACTGGCGAAGTTGCATCTAAACTTAACGTTAAATTAGTTTGTGAAGCAGCTAACGGTCCTACAACTCCAGAAGGAGACAAAGCTCTAGCTGAAAAAGGAATTCCACTAACTCCAGACATCTTAACTAACTCAGGTGGAGTACTTGTATCTTACTACGAATGGGTACAAAACCAATACGGATACTACTGGACAGAAGCAGAAGTTGAAGAAAAACAAGAAGCTGACATGATGAAAGCTATCGAAGGCGTATTCGGCGTTTGCGATGAATATGATGTAGTTCCTAGAGAAGGAGTTTACATGTACGCTATTCAAGGAATTGAAAAAGCTATGAAACTTAGAGGATGGTTCTAATTAATTAGAATTAAAATTTAGATTTTAAAAGGCCAGTTTTTACTGGTCTTTTTTAATGCCCTTAATTAGTTGTGGATATGTTGGAGTCGCTTAGAGGTTTTTAAATTTTAAAAACTTTTATTACTTTTAAATCTTTAAAGGCCTGCGGATGTTGTCTTTTAAAAACTTTTAAAAAGATGAGGAAGTAAAAAATCTTAAAATTTATAATGCTCATGAATTTATTATGAAGTATTTTTGCATTGCTCTTTTTACGTTTTCATCAAAATACTTCTTAAAAAATAAAATAATACGATAACCTAACCAAGAAATTTTTAAAATTTCATCTATAACGCTCTTCTTGTTTTTGCAAGATTTTAATTATATAATTTAAGTATGAAAAGAGATTATCCAATAATAGAGGCGCCCACTTCGAGATGGATATTGGGATATATTATTTCCATACTTTCTTTTGTCGTAGTGGCCTTCGCATCATATTTTTTAAAAATTGAAAGTTTAATTTTAAATGCAGTAATTCTTGCAGTAATAGGAATTTTGGCACTTTTAATTATCGACAAAAATTTCCTTTTAAAAATTTTTAAACCACTAAAGCTTAAGGATTTGGGATATATAGTCCTTGGTGTCATAATAATGTTTGTTGCAATAATTATCTCATCCATTGTCCTTTCAAAGGTCGAGATGAACGTGAGCAACAATCCAATTTTTGATATGATTGATAAAGAAAATCTAATCGAATTTTTTATTTCGTCTGTAATTCAGTTTATCACTGAGGAGATTATTTTTATTATTCCGTTTTTGTTTGTAATAAATAAAAGTAAAATCCAAAATAGGTTTTTAAAAGTTCTACTTGCAGTTTTACTTTCTTCAGTCACTTTTGGACTTATGCACCTTTCGACTTATGATTTTAATTTTCTGCAAGCTATTTTAATTATTTCTATTGTTAGGACAGGACTAACTATGTCTTATATCATCAGCAAAAATTTAACTGTCACTTATATTGTCCACATTATCTATGACTGGAGCATAATCCTTGCGGGACTTCAGTTTGCTGTAAATTTTTAGTAAATATTTACTTTTAGAAACAGAATTTTAAATACAAAACATTTTTACTTTATGCTATAATGTTTTTATGATTTTATGGAGGAATTAAGTTGAGATATAAATTTATTTTTAATTATCTTCACAATAAAATATTTTTATTTTTGTCAACAAACGCTATAAGTGCGGAATTTTTCCATACAGGAGATACTGTATAATTTAGGGAACTCTAGAGGAGTTCTCTATTTTTTTAGAATTTATTTTAGGAGTTAAGATGAGTGCAATAATTGGTATTTATTCGAATCAAGATGTTAGCAAAAAACTTTTTTATGGACTAAATTCTCTTCAACACAGAGGACAAGAAGCCAGTGGTATATGTGTATACAATGAAGATGGTTTAGTTTTGGACAAGGACAATGGACTTGTTTATGATCATTTTAATGACGAGAGCTTTGAAAGGCTTAGTGGAAAAATTGGAATTGGCCATGTGAGATATGCAACTGCAAACAAACCTCATGTCTACAATGCACAACCACTACTTGCTTTTGCAAGGGGAAGAGAATTTGCCCTTGCTCACGACGGAAGTTTAGTAAACGACGAAGAACTTAGAAAAAAACTAAGCGATGAAGGTGCATTATTTCAAACTGCAATCGACACTGAAGTTATTTTGTCTCTAGTTGCAAGATCATACGACGGCGACATTGTTGAAGCCATCAAAAAAACTATGGATACTATTGAGGGAGCATACTCCGTTGTAATGTTATTTGACAACAAGCTAGTTGCCTTTAGAGATCCTAATGGATTTAGACCTCTTGTAATAGGCGAGTCCGTAGATGGTGAAATTATTATTGCATCTGAAAATGCGCCAATAGAAATTATTGGACGAGACGACAATATGAGAGATGTAGAACCAGGCGAGATAATCGTTGTAGATGAAACTGGTCTTCATTCTTATCACCACGGCAATGTCAATAAAAAGCACTGCATCTTTGAATATGTATATTTTGCAAGAAACGATGCAAATTTAGACGGTGTCAATGCTTATAACTTCCGCAGAAGATGTGGAGAAGAATTGGCAAAAGAAGCACCTGTTGATGCAGATCTTGTAATAGCAGTTCCAGACAGCGGCACTCCTGGTGCAATGGGTTATGCTCAAGAGTCAGGCATTCCATTTGCTGAGGGACTTGTTAAAAATAGATATATGGGAAGAACTTTTATTAAGACTACTCAAGAGGAAAGAGAGCTTGCTGTTAAACTTAAACTAAATCCGCTTGAAGTTGTTTTAAAAGATAAAAAGATTATTGTAGTTGACGACTCCATAGTAAGGGGAACTACTTCTCGCAATTTAATCAAGAGAATGAAAGAAGCTGGAGCAAAAGAGGTTCATTTTAGAATTATTTCCCCACCAGTTATGTATCCATGTTATTATGGTATTGATACTCCTTCTAGAAAGAAGTTAATTGCAGCCAACTATTCTATAGAAGAAATTAGAGAGAGAATTGGAGCAGATAGTCTTGCTTTTATTTCTATGGAGGGGATGTTAAAGGCAAGTAAACTAGATGAAGATGTATTCTGCAAAGCTTGCTTTGACGGAGATTATGCTGTATGGCCAAAAGAATCAGATGAGGTGTGATATGGTAAATGTAAAAAGAATTTATGTATGCAAGAAAGATGAATTTGATTACAAATCTAAAAATCTAATAAGTGAAATTAAAAACTCTCTAAAGATTGACCTAGAATATTTAAAAGCTTATAGAAGATATGACATTGAAATTGACGATGAGACTCTAGAGAAGACAATCAACACTGTTTTTTCTGAGCCACCGGTTGATGAGGTGTTTTATAAAGATGTTAAAGAGCTAGAAGAAAGCTTTGAAAGTCCAATTGGAATTCAATTTTTGCCTGGACAATTCGACAATAGAGAAGCGGGACTTGTTCAAACTATTGCTTTATTTACAGATAAAGAAGTAAGGGCAAAAGTTACAGAAGTTTACGACTTAAAAGGCGTAAGTGGAGAAGAGCTCGAAAATATAAAGGCATTTTTAATTAATCCTGTTGACTCAACAGAAGTAGATGTGTTTAAAGTACAAAGCATGAGGGAATCAGGAAGACAAAATCTTGAAAATATTGTCTATGACGGATTTAATGAACTTGACGAAAAAGGACTTAAAAACTTCTTAGACGAAAAATCTTTGGCAATGAGCCTTGAAGACTTAAAAGTTGTTCAAGAATATTTCAACAAAGAAAACAGAGACCCTAACGAAACTGAAATTGCAATAATAGATACTTATTGGTCTGATCACTGCCGTCACACTACTTTTAACACAGAACTTGGCATTGATTTTAATGTTGCAACTGAACTTGATAAAGAAATAAAAGCGGCTTTTGATGAATACTTAAAAATTAGAGAAGAATTAAAAATACAAAAGCCAATTACTTTAATGAGCTTTGGAACAATTTTATCAAAATATCTTCGTGCAAATGGAAAACTTGACGATTTAGAAATTTCTTCAGAAATTAATGCCTGCTCAATTAAAATAAAGGCAAGAGTTGAAGTTGATGGAAAAGAAGAGTTAAGAGACTATCTTTTGATGTTTAAAAACGAAACTCACAACCACCCAACAGAAATCGAACCAGTTGGAGGAGCGAGCACTTGTCTTGGTGGAGCAATAAGAGACCCACTCTCTGGCAGAAGCTATGTATATCAAGCAATGAGAGTTACAGGAGCAGCCGATCCATTTACACCAGTTGAAGAGACTCTAGAAGGAAAGCTTCCACAAAAGAAAATAACAAGAGAAGCAGCCCTTGGCTACTCTTCTTACGGAAACCAAATCGGGGTTGCATCTGGACTAATTGATGAAATTTACCACCCAGGTTATGTTGCAAAGAGAATGGAAACTGGAGCAGTGATGGCTGCAGCGCCAATGGAAAATGTAAAGAGACTTGACCCAGTATGTGGCGATGTAGTAATACTTCTTGGTGGCAGAACTGGCCGTGACGGAATTGGTGGAGCGACAGGCTCATCTAAATCTCATAACGTTGAATCAATTGCAACAGAATCAGCACAAGTTCAAAAGGGAAATGCACCAGAAGAGAGAAAAATTCAAAGACTATTTAGAAACCCAGAAGCTGCAAAACTTATCAAAAAATGTAACGACTTCGGAGCAGGTGGAGTTTCTGTAGCAATTGGTGAACTTGCAGACTCAATTGAAGTGAGTCTTGACAAAGTGCCACTAAAATATGACGGACTAAAGCCAAAAGAAATCGCAATATCTGAGTCACAAGAGAGAATGGCAGTAGTTGTTGCAAAAAACGATGCAGAAAAATTCATGGCTCTTGCCGATGAAGAAAACCTAGAATCAACAATTGTTGCAAAAGTTACAGACGACAACAGACTTAGAATGTACTATGGCGATGAAATTATCTGCGACATGGGATATGACTTTATCAACTCAACTGGAGCAGATAGATACGAAGAAGTTTCTGTAGTATCAGAAGACTTTGCACCAATGCTTGTAAGCGCAGACAAAGATCCAAAGAATTTATACGACTATTTGAGCGATTTAAATATAACTTCTAAGAAGAACATGATTGAACTTTTCGACTCATCTGTTGGAAGAAGCACTGTGCTTCAACCGCTTGGAGGAAAAAATCAAGAAACACCAATTGGCGCAATGGCAGCTCTTATTCCAACTCTAGATGGAGTTTCCAAAACTGCATCACTTATGAGTTATGGATTTAACCCAATTCTTTCAGAAGAATCACAATTCTTGGGCGGATACTATGCAGTAATTGAATCTATTGCAAAACTTGTGGCAGTTGGTTCACCAGTAGATGACATCAGACTTTCATTCCAAGAGTTTTACGAAAAAATGAGCTCAAAAGAAGCTTGGTCAAAACCACTTAAATCTCTACTTGGAGCATTTGTGGCATCATCTGCCTTTGACGCACCTCCAATTGGAGGAAAGGACTCCATGAGTGGAACATTTGAAGATATAAATGTGCCGCCAACATTAATTTCTTTTGCAGTAAACACACAAGATGCAGAAAAAATTATTGGACCAGAATTTAAGAGCAAGGGCAAAATTGGTCTTGTTACAATTAAGAGAAATGTGACTGGAACAGTTGACTTAGATGAACTTAAAGAAAACTTCAAGAAAGTTAATAGGGAAATTGAAAGTGGAAATATAATTGCAGCATCTGCAATTAATCACAAGGGAACACTTCCAGGAATTTATGAAATGGCAATTTCAAACACTGGATTTGAAGTAGAACTTGAGGACTTATATTCACCACTTTACGGATCTTTTATCGTAGAATATTTAGAAGATAGAGACTTCATCGAAGAAGTTGGAGAATTTAAAGAAGTAGGAAACATCGTAGTTAATGGCGAAAAGCTAGATGATGAAAAATTAAAAGATGCTTACCTACACACATTAGATGAAATATTTAAACCAGTGGACAAAAACGAACTGGGAGAATTTAAACAAGGAAAAGCTGAAAAGAGAAAAATGAAATCAACTAAACCAGTTGATGAAGTAAAGGTAATCGTGCCAGCATTCCCTGGAACAAACTCTGAATGGGACACTGCAGATGCTTTTGAATTTGCGGGAGCAAAGGCAGAGGTTGTAGTGTTTAAAAATAGAGACGAAAAAGATATCGAAGAGTCTATAGAAAAACTTGCAGATAAGATTTCGGGTGCACAAATCCTTGCAATACCTGGAGGATTTTCACTTGGAGATGAACCGGACGGATCAGGCAAATTTATTGCCAATGTAATCAGATCACCTAAGGTTAAAGAAGCAATTGAAACACTTCTAGGGGAAAACGACGGACTAATCCTTGGAATATGTAACGGATTCCAAGCGTTAATCAAGACTGGACTTCTACCTTTTGGCGAAATAAAAGAAATGGACGAAGACGATCCAACAATAACATTTAACTCTTGCCACAGACACATTGCAAAAGTTGTTGACACAAAACTTGTAACAACAAATTCACCATGGCTTGCAAATCTTAAAGAGGGACAAACTTACAAAGTTCCAATCTCTCACGGAGAAGGAAGACTTGTGGCTAAGAAAGAAGTAATGGACAAGATTTTAGAAAATGAACAGGTGGCAGCAGTTTATACAGATGCACCAAATGGATCCCTTGAAAATGTTGAGGCAATGATTTCTGCTGATGGAAAAATCCTCGGCAAAATGGGACACAGCGAAAGAATTGCAGACAATCTATTTAAGAACTTGGGTGAAATAGAAATGCAAGATATATTCACTGCAGGTGTAGAATACTTTAAAGAAGACTAAAATGAATAATTAAGCAAACGAAAAAAGGTATGATGCGAGACACGCTCGAGGCCGCTCGGCCAAGCTAATGGTCTCTGCATCATATCCTTTTTTCTATTCACAAAGAATTTAAAAAGCTTTGGAAAAACCTTGCATTGCACAAGTCATAACCCCAACACTCGTCATCCCGAGCTTGTCGAGGGATCTGTACCTTAAGGAGAAACAGCCTAATCGTCTTGAATATAAAACCTTAAGGAGAACTGCAAAATAAAAATAAATAATAAAAAATTAAGCAAACGAAAAAAGGTATGATGCGAGACACGCTCAAGGCCGCTAGGCCAAGTACCGTTCCCCTGACATATCCTTTTTTCTATTCATAAAGAATTTAGAAAGCTTTGGAAAAATCTTGCATTGCACAAGTCATAACCCCTACACTCGTCATTCTGAGCGAGCATGAAATGTGAGTCGCCGTGTACCCGGAAGGGTGAAGAATCTGCACCTTGTGGAGAAACAGCTTAATCGTCTTGAATAGAAAACCTCCACATCCGTCATCCCGAGCGAGCAGAGCGAGTCGAGGGATCTGCAAAGTGATCAAGCGAGACCTTATCGTCTTAAAGCAAAAGCACTACGGAGAAAAGCAAAATAAAAATCAAACAAACGAAAAAAGGTATGATGCGAGACACGCTCGAGGCCGCTCGGCCAAGCTAATGGTCTCTGCATCATATCCTTTTTTCTATTCATAAAGAATTTAGAAGGCTTTGGAAAAACCTTGCATTGCACAAGTCATAACACCTACACTCGTCATTCTGAGCGAGCATGAAATGTGAGTCGCCGTGTACCCGGAAGGGTGAAGAATCTGCACCTTGTGGAGAAACAGCTTAATCGTCTTGAATAGAAAACCTCCTCCCGTCATTCTTAGCGTCATCCCATCCACCGTCATCCCGAGCGAGCAGAGCGAGTCGAGGGATCTGCAAAGTGATCAAGCGAGACCTTATCGTCTTAAAGCAAAAGCACTACGGAGAAAAGCAAAATAAAAATCAAACAAACGAAAAAAAGTATGATGGGAGACACGCTCGAGGTCGCTCGGCCAAGCTAATGGTCTCTGCATCATATCCTTTTTTCTATTCATAAAGAACTTAGAAAGCTTTGGAAAAACCTCGCATTGTACAAGTCATACCTCTACACTCGTCATTCTGAGCGAGCGTGAAATGCGAGTCGCCGTGTACCCGGAAGGGTGAAGAATCTGCACCTTGTGGAGAAACAACCTAATCGTCTTGAATAGAAAACCTCCACATCCGTCATCCCGAGCCAGCCCCCACACCGTCATCCAGAGCGAGCAAAGCGAGTCGAGGGATCTGTACCTTCTCAGCAAGAAGCATAAGCGTCTTAACAAGAAAACTTTAAGGAGTAAATACTCCAAATCATAACTTAGTAAAGACAATAACACATCGCTTAACCACCCTACAGATCCTTCGACTCCGCCTCATGCTTCGCATTCAGCTCCGCTCAGGATGACGTTGGAAGGGGATGCCTTCTCAGTATCATCTTGAAATTATCTGGACTATTTAAAATTTCTATTCATAAAGAATTTAGAAAGCATTAGGCACAATCGAGACTTACACGATTCACAACCACAACACTTGTCATCCCGAGCGAGCAAAGCGAGTCGAGGGATCTGTAACTTCTCAGCAAGAAACCTAAGCGTCTTAACAAGAAAACTTTAAGGAGTAAATACTCCTAAGCATAACTTAGTAAAGACAACAACACATCGCTCGGCCACCCTACAGATCCTTCACCCTACCGGGTACACGGCGATTCGCCTCATGCTTCGCATTCAGCTCCGCTCAGGATGACGTTGGAAGGGGATGCTTTCTCAGTATCGTCTTGAAATTATCTGCACTAATTAAATTTTCTATTGATAAGAATTTAAAAATTTTTAGGCCAGTTATAATTAAACTCACAAAAACCACACTCTTAAGAAAACTTCAAAATAAAAAAGTTGTAAAAATTCGTACAATATAATGACAATGTATTGACAACGCACCAAAAAAGAATATAATAAGACTATACTAAATTTAAGGAGTAAAAAAATGGCAAACACAAATACTAGTACTAGTACAAATTTAAACATTAGGGTAGATGCAGATGTTAAGGAACAATCTGAAGAAATTTTTGCAAAGTTGGGACTTAATATGACAACTGCAGTTAATATGTTTTTGAGAACTGTAATTAGAGAAAAGGGAATTCCTTTTGATTTATCTCTTGCTGAGCCAACTGAACAAGCTGTTAAGGCATTTGTTGCTGGCAAAAAAGTTGCAAGAAGTGAAATGAAAGGTCATTCAGACATAGAAGATTTAATAAGATCATTAAATGAGTAATAAAAATTAATACCTTCCTTAAGATTTTTATCACTAACAACCAATTATTTGGAAAAGAACTTATTTAATTAAAAAAGTTAACCAAAAAGGCCTTGAGCACAAACTCAAAGCCTTTTTTCTTTATTGCTTATTTTCTTATTTTACAAATTCTTGTCCCATTTCGAATAATTCGTTGGCATCTACTTTTTCACTTGCCATTATTTCATATCTGATACCATCGATATCAAATATTATGTGATTAGTTATGCATTCTTCTCTTTCTTGAGATGATCCTCCAATTCCAACGTTAAAGAATGGGTCGTTTTCTTTTCTTTCTCTCTCTTCTGGTGTCATGTCGTCTTCACTTGCTAAAAACAAATTGTGAAGTTGGAAATAATAGAACTTAACTCCATTGTATTCTCTTATTTCTTGATACTCATTTTCGACAAGTTCTTCATGAACTTGTTGTAATTTGTCAGTATCTAGAGTAACAATGTCATTATTTTCATTCTTGTAATCTACGCTAACAGATTTTCTCTTGTTTTGCTCATTGTTATCTTCATCTACATCAGCAAGGTCAACAATTCTAATTCCATCAAATTTGTATTCTCCAAGTTTTTCTGGAATTATTGCATCAAATCCTGCCTTTTTTTCTGCTTTTGTTGTATCTTCATATGATGTGTAGTTGTAGAATGATGATGAAGATGAAATTATTCCAGTAGATTTTCCAATGGCAAACACTCCGCCACAAAGTACAACTGCTGCTGCAAGTACTACACCAATTTTAGATTTTTTCATTTTAAACTCTCCTCTTCCTGAATTTCTATCTAGGTTCTTTATCTCGCTGTCGATTTTGTCTTTAAGAGAATCGGAAGGGAAAGTATTTTCGACACTTCTATTTAATTCTTCTCTAAGTTTATTATCAAAACTTTGATTCCAATCTTTTTTCATAAATACCCTCCCTTTCAATTAAAAAAGATTCATTTGAATGTTCTAATTCTTTTTTTAAAACTTTTCTGGCCTTAAAGAGTCTTGACTTGACTGTTCCTTCAAAAACTCCAAGGGCCGATGCAATTTCTTTTATCGTAAGATCATTGTAGTAAAAAAGAACGATGACTTCGCGCTGCTTCTTATTTAGACTCATTAGAGCATCTTGTATTTCACTCTTAACTACAAACTCGTCTTCAATTGTATAAGTCTCTTTATCTACTTTAAGCTGAATTTCTTCATCGGGAAGTTCCCTCTTTTTATTTTTATATTTTTTGTAAGCAGAATTTTTTAAGATCGAAAACATCCAGGGCTTTAATTTGTCGGGATCTTTTAGAGACTTAATGTTTACATAAATGGAAACGAAGGCGTCTTGAGTGACATCCTCTGCATCGTAGGAATTTCCAAGTATTAGATAAGCTGTGCGAAATAACATTAAGTAATACTTATCATAAAGCTCATCAAAAGAATTTTTGTCGCCGGCCTTTATTCCTTCAATTATTTTGCTGCCATCCATTTTTACCACCTCCATCAGATGCATCTATATATAAGAGCCTTTGGGGAAGAGAAAAGTTCATTTATTTTAAAAATTTTTAAAAATTATGTAAAAAATAAGGTAGCCAAAGCTACCTTTAAAATTTTATTTATTTTCTTCTAATACATGAGAAATTGTCGCATCCCATGTTTCAAAATTCATCGCACCGACGAATCCTCCAAGAACTACGCCGTCTTTGTCGACTATTAAAGTTGTTGGAATAACTGAAACTTTTGCCATATAGTCGTCCATTGTTGGGTTTGGCATAATATTTGTGTAAGTCACACCTTTTTTGTCCAAAATATTTAATGCTTCTTCAACATTTGTGTCGAGAGTTGCATTTGTATCAGACACGACGCCCAAAAAGTTCATGTCGTTTTTGTATTTTTGGTGTAGCTTTTCAAGATCTTCCATCTCTTCTATACATGGTGTGCAAAATGTTCCCCAAATGTTTACAAATGTGAGAGGCTTCTTGCCATAAAAATCTTTTGAGTCTACCATGTCGCCAGTTTTTATATCAAGAGTTTGGAAATTAAAATCGTTAAGTCCAACATCTTGCATCTTAGTTGCCTCTGCCATATTTTCTGCATTTCCTTTATTATTTGTATTTGCTTCGTTAGTTTCATTTTTTTTGCCACAAGAAGCAAGTGTAAGTACTAAAGTAAATGCGAGCATTATTTTTAAAAACTTTTTCATATTATCACCTTCTATTTTAGTTTAATTATACAAAAAATGCCAAGTCTTGTCTAATTAAATGAAATATTATATAATTAACGATACTTGTTCGAGAACTCCAAGTATAAAAAACTAATCAGTTCTCCAAATTTAATGGAGGTTTTTTTATGAAAAAAATTATTATTGACGCCGATCCTGGCATTGACGATTCTATTGCAATAATGCTTGCAGCAGGTCTTTCTCACTTTGACATTTTGGGTATAACTATAGTATCTGGAAATGTATGTGTTGATAAGGGCGCTGTAAATGCTCTTAGACTTTCAAAATTTTTAAAGAAAGATTTCAATATTTACAAATCAAATCCAAATCCCCTTGTAAAAGAATTAATAAACGCTGAAGACACTCACGGTGAAGACGGCCTTGGCGAAACTTATCTTCCTTATGAAGATAGAGAAGTTAAGGACGGTGCAGTTGACTTTATTATAGAAAATTTAAAAAAAGATGAAGTTACAATTTTTGCACTTGGACCGCTTACAAATATTGCAAGGGCAATGGAAAAAGATATTGACGCCTTTAAATGTGCAAGAATTATTTCTATGGGAGGAAACTTCAAATCCTTTGGAAACATGAGTCCCGTTTCAGAATTTAATTACTATGTAGACCCAGAAGCGGCAGATTATGTAATTCAAAATTCACCGAACCCAATTGAAATAATTCCGCTAGATGTCACGAGAAAATTTGTGCTGACTCCAAATATTATAGCTCTCATGAAAAGCATTAATAAAGACGTTGCAGACTTTTTAGAAAACATCACTAATTTTTATATGGATTTTCACCTAAAATATGAAAATATAATCGGTTCAGTGATAAACGACCCACTGGTAATTATGGCACACGAATTTCCAGAATACTTTGCAAAAGAAAAATATCACGCCGATGTAGTATGTGACGGGAAAGCTCGAGGCATGCTCATGGTAGATGAAAAGGACTTTTTAAAGAAAGAGAAAAACATTATTTTATATAGAGATATAAAAACTTTCCCAGTTTGGAAAAACTTTATAGAGATACTGACAGCTGGAGAAGTGGATGAAGAGATGTTGGAGAGAATATTATGAAAATAAATTCTAGAAAACTTACAATACTTGCAATGTGTATTGCCATAAACCTTGTAGGTGCGTGGATTGCACTTATTTTTAAACTGCCAATTTATCTAGACTCAATTGGAACAATAATGGCGGGATTTTCCTTTGGACCTGGCTTTGGCATAATTACGGGAGTAATAACGTCCTTTGTAAACATGTTGGGCGACCCAATAGCGATATATTTTCTTCCAACTCAGTTAATAGTTGGTTACATTGCAGGAGCAGTGACAGTGCTTAAAGAAAAAAATTCCTACAAAAAAATATATCAAGCATTTATAATGTCAATCCCAGCTGCAATATCATCAGCACTAATAGCGACATATGTATTTGGGACGGTTACAACAGCAGGATCAAGCTATATCGTGCAGTTCTTGAGGGCGACACTTAACATGAGCGACTTCCTTATAGTATTCATCGTTCAAATAGTTACAGATTATGCCGACAAATTTATTGGAATATTTTTGGTAGCAAAGATTTATAATATGGAAGCCTTTCAAAAAATACTTGAGAGGGATAGATATAGACTAAAAAAATAAATATTGGATTAAGAGGTATGCAAGATAGATTAATTTTGCATATCTTTTTTTTATAAAACATCTAAATTTAAAAATAATGATTAGAATAATCTAACTTCATATTAATTATAAAATAGCGCCACAAAATAAAAACTGCTTAGTTTATCAACCAAGCAGTGTCTCTAAAAATAAGAAAACCGAATCATCGACTCGGCTTTACAAAAGGAAATTAATTAAAAAAAGTGTATTAAATAATCTGTTACTATTTTAGCATAATAATACAATGAAAACAAGTAAAAAATAATTAATTATTTGCAATTTAAAAATCTAACTTTTGTCTAAATTCGTGTAATTTTAAAAAATAGAGGTATTAATTTAATTAGTAAAAAAATTTTAGCAGAGGACTTGAAAGAGTGCTAATAATGATGTATAATAATGATAGTCAAAGAACGTCAAAGTTAATTATTCTTTGACAAATAACCGTGAGGAGGAAGTTATTTGAAATACAAAGATTATTATGAAATCTTAGGTGTCTCTAAAGATGCCGATGAAAAGGAGATTAAGAGTGCCTACAGAAAGCTCGCAAAAAAATATCACCCCGACCTAAACAAAGGCGACGAGGGTGCTGCCGACAAATTCAAAGAAATTTCCGAAGCTTACGAGGTCTTATCAGACAAGGACAAGAGAAAGAAATATGATACATTTGGATCTAATTACGATTTTAGTTCCGGTTATGACTTTGATCCTTCTCAGTATGGTTATACTTACCAAACCGGAGGAAGCGGTGCAGATTTCTCTGACTTTTTTGAGACAATTTTTGGTTCATCCCATGGAGGCTCCAGGGGATTTAATATAGATGATATTTTTTCAGGCTTTTCTGGAGGTGGCGCTTCTAATAGAGCAAGACCAAAGAAGGCAAAGTTTGAATCTGAACTTTCAATTTCTATTAAAGAGGCCTACGAAGGGTGTGAAAAGAATGTAAGCCTAAGTTATGGCGGAGAAGTTTATGACATCAAAGTTAAAGTGCCAAAGGGCATCACTCGTGGAAAGAAGATAAGAGTAAGTGGCAAAAAATTCGGTATTTCTGGCGACATAATGTTTAAGATAAAAATAAAAGACGAAAAGCACATGACTCTTGATGGATTAGATATTGAGCTTACAGAAAATATTTATCCATGGACTGCTGCTCTTGGTGGCACAAAAACTGTCGATGCTCTCGACGGAAAGTTAAAATTAAAAATTCCAAAGAACTTCATCGGAGGAAACAAAATGAGAATTCCTTCAAGAGGATTTAAGGATTTGAAAGGAAAAGTTGGAGACTTGTATGTTAAGTTTAACATCGTAAATCCAACAAACTTAACTGAAGAACAATTAAAATTATATAAAGAGCTTAACGAAATAAGCTAAAGAGGTGTTAATATGAATTTTGAAAAATTTACTCAAAAATCACTAGAGGCAGTGCAAGGTGCATACAACACTGCTAAAGAGTATGGAAACCCTGAGGTTAAAGAAATTCACGTAAATTATGCACTTTTAAATGACAGCGAAGGACTTATTCCTAGGGTTTTAACCTATATGGACAAAAATCCTGAAATGATTAAGGCGGATGTATTAAAAGTTATTGAAAGACTTCCAAAACAATCTGGCTCAAGTTTATATGCCGACGAATCTTATAGAAAAGTTTTTCAAAAAGCTGAAGAGTTTAAGGAAAAACTAGGCGATGAATATTTATCTGTTGAGCATATTTATTTGGCGCTAATTGCAACTAAGGGAACTGATTCTGCATCTGTTTTTAACAGATTTTCTATAGATTTAGATTCATTTTTAAAGGCCCTTCAAAAAATTAGGGGCAATCAACATGTCACTACAGATAATCCTGAAGGAACATACGACGCCCTTAAAAAATATGGAGAGGACCTTACAGAACTTGCCCGCGACGGCAAACTTGACCCAGTAATTGGTCGTGACGAAGAAGTTAGAAATGTTATAAGAATTCTTTCAAGAAGGACAAAGAATAACCCAGTTTTAATCGGGCCTCCAGGAGTTGGTAAAACAGCAATTGCAGGAGGACTTGCCCAAAGAATTGTATCAGAAGATGTGCCCGATGGACTTAAAAACAAAACAGTCTTCTCCCTTGACATGGGAGCACTAGTTGCTGGTGCAAAGTATAGAGGTGAGTTCGAAGAGAGACTTAAAGCCGTTCTAAACGAAATTAAAAAATCTGAAGGCGACATTATTCTTTTCATAGACGAAATTCACAACATCGTCGGAGCAGGCAAGACTGACGGCGCAATGGACGCATCAAACTTACTAAAACCTATGCTTGCTCGTGGCGAACTTCACGCAATTGGTGCAACAACTCTTGATGAATATAGAAAGTATATCGAAAAGGACCCAGCACTTGAGAGAAGATTCCAAAAAGTTTTGGTAACTGAGCCAACTGTGGAAGACACAATTGCAATTCTTCGTGGACTAAAAGATAAATACGAAATCTATCACGGAATTAGAATTTCAGACTCTGCAGTAATTGCTGCAGCAACTTTATCTGATAGATATATTACAGATAGATACTTGCCAGATAAGGCAATTGACTTGATGGATGAGTCCTGTGCAATGCTTAGGACAGAAATCGACTCAATGCCTACAGAAATCGACGAAGTTAGAAGAAAAATTCTTCAACTAGAAATCGAAAATGAGGCTCTTAAAAAAGAAACTGACGAGGCAAGTAAAGTAAGACTTGAAAAGCTTCAAAAAGAACTTTCAGAAGAAAAGGCCGAGTACGACAGATTAAAATCTAAATGGGAAACTGAAAAGAAAGGCCTTGACTCATTAAAGGACATCAAAAAACAAATTGAAGATGTAAACCACGAAATAGAAGAAGCTGAAAGAAATTACAATCTTGAAAAACTTTCTGAATTAAAATACGGAACTCTTCCAAAATTAAAAGAAGAGCTTGCCGAAAAAGAAAAAGGCGTAAAAGACGGCTCATCAATGGTAAAAGAAGAAGTTACAGAAGATGAAATTGCCTATGTAGTTAGCCGCTGGACAGGAATACCTGTAGAAAAATTAAACGAAAGCGAAAGAGATAAACTTCTAAGCCTTGAAGATATTTTACACAAGAGAGTTGTTGGTCAAGACGAGGCAATTGAAGTTGTATCTGATGCCGTATTAAGAGCAAGGGCAGGACTTAAGGACAAAAATAAACCAATTGGCTCCTTCATATTCCTAGGACCAACTGGTGTTGGTAAGACAGAAACTGCCAAGGCACTTACTGAGGCACTTTTCGATGACGAGAGAAATATGATAAGAATAGATATGTCTGAATATATGGAAAAACACTCCGTATCTAGACTTGTTGGTTCTCCTCCAGGATATGTTGGATACGACGAAGGTGGACAACTAACAGAAGCAGTTAGGAGAAAACCATATAGCGTAATACTATTTGACGAAATCGAAAAGGCTCATCCTGATGTATTTAACATTTTGCTTCAAGTGCTAGATGACGGACGACTTACAGACAACCAAGGAAGAACTGTGGACTTTAAAAACACAGTCATCATCATGACATCAAATATTGGATCACATTATCTAATTGATGGAATAAGCGAAAGTGGAGAGATACTTGAATCAGCTCGTGAAAATGTAATGAGAGATTTGAGAATGGAATTTAGACCAGAATTTTTAAATAGAGTTGACGAGACAGTTCTATTTAAACCACTTGGAAGATCTGAAATATTTGAAATCATAAAACAAAGCGTTCGCGAAGTTGAAGATAAACTTAGAGATAGAAATATTAAAATTGAAATCACAGACTCTGCTCTTGAATTCATACTAGAATCTTCCTTCAACGCACAATATGGCGCTCGTCCAGTTAAGAGATTTATTGGACACAGCTTAGAGACTGACCTTTCTAAGATGCTAATTAAAGGCGACATAACAGATGGAGATACAATAGAAGTAGATAGCCTTGCAGGTAAGCTAACTGTAAATAAGAAATAAATAAAAATAAAATAAGCCCAAGAACTTTAAATCACTTAAAGCTCTCGAGCTTTTATATTAAGAAAATGTTAAAAAAATGTTAAGATTAGTAAATATTCACCATTTTTTCACATATTGGGGGTACTATAGTAAATAGTTAGTCGAAAAAAACAGACTAATGTTAAATCTAGGGCGAAAGAATTTAGGAGGAATAAAATGAAACTATATTCTAAAAAATATTTAGCAATGTTACTTGCAGGAGTTATGGTTACATCAATGCCAGTTGCAGCTTTTGCAGGAGAAAACACAGATAATGATTTAAATAATCCACAATCACAAGAAAAAACAGTTGAAAATAATAACAATAACACTTCAGAAGAAAACAAAGACAAAGAAGACAAAGATGAAAAAGAATTAGAAGATAAAAAAAAGACGCAAAAGATGATGTTGATGGTTTAAGATATCTATCAGATTCTAAAAGAAGACAAATAAAAAGAGATATTGACAAAGCAACAAGCAAATCTGAAGTTGAAAGAATATTAAGAGATGCAAGAGATGACAATTACGACAACAGAAAAGATGACGTATCTAAAAGAGATCTTGACATCACAAAATTAAAGTATGACGGCAAAAGAGTAACAGGAAAGACTCTTAAGAAAGCAGAAATCTATGTATCTATAGACGGCGGAAGATTTAAATATGAAACAACTGCTGATAGAGATGGCGAATTTGATTTTAAATTAGATCTTAAAAAAGGTGAAAAAGCTGAAATTCGTGCAGAAAAAGATGACGTCGAAGGATATTCTGAAACAATTAGACACAATGACTACGATGGCAAAGAAGTAGACGCAAGAAATCTAGAAATTTCTGGATATGAACTTTCTGGTACTATCAAAAATCATCCATGGGAAGATGTAAAAATTTATCTAAATGGAAGATACCTTACAACAACAAGAACTGACAAAGACGGAGACTTCTCTGTAAGACTTAGCGAAAAACTTAAAAACTCTGACTTAGACGACTTATCTTTCTATACAGAAAAGTCAACAACAGTTGAAAACAAAGACCTAAAAGTAACAAGAGCAATCGAAGGCGAAAAACTTGTAATGGGTACAACAAAAGGTCTTGAAGAAGTAAGAGTATTATCTGGAAGTAAAGAACTTGGTAAGAGTGATGCAGTTAGAACTGGAGACTTTACAGTATTCTTAGACAGAACTTTAGTATCAGGAGAAAAATTAACTCTTGAATCAAAAGACTCTGACGGAAAAGTTTCAAAAATTGATTTCGTTGTAACTAAAAAGGCCGAAGCACAAAAACAACTTGCATATATCGAAGGATATCCAGATGGAACATTTAAACCTTCTGATAATATGACAAGAGCAGAAGCAGCAAAGATGTTTGCAACATTAATAAATGGTGGAACAAACTTTGGAACTTCAAAGACAACTAAGTTTACAGACGCAAGTAACGATTGGTACTCTGAAGCAATTAACTATGTTGTTGAAAAAGGATTCATTAACGGCTACGAAGACGGAACATTTAAACCAAATGAAAAAATCACAAGAGCAGAATTTGCTAAGATGATTTCTGGATATATTAAAGACAGTAACACTACAAAAGCAAGCTTTGCAGATACAAAAGATCACTGGGCACAAGATGCAATCGACAAACTTTATGGAAACAAAAACATTAAAGGCTACCCAGATGGAACATTTAAACCAAATGCAAACATCACAAGAGCAGAAGCAGTAACAATCCTAAACTCTGTATTTAACAGATACACAACAGGCGCTTCACTTTCTGATGTGAACACATCTGGACTAAAAACTTATAAAGACGTAGATTCATCACACTGGGCATACTACAGTATCCTAGATGCATCTAACACTCATAATAGTGAAAAACTAAATCCAAACTCAGACATTGACATTTGGAAATAAAAAATAAAAATTAGATAAAATATTAAGTGCAGGTAGAAATACTTGCACTTTTTTATTGCTAAGCCTAAGTGCATTATTATTTGTATAATGAAACGCTTAGATGTTATTATATTAATTGAGGGTTAAAGCATCTATAGACTTATTTAAAATTAAGAGAAACTGTTGATGTGATGATATGGATAAAGTAAAAAACAATTTTAATATTATTTACAAAGAATTTTTTAAATTTTCAAAAAAGGGAGCAGTGGCATTTTTAATAAATGCTATTCTAGAGCCTCTCCCTTCTTTTTTGATTGCAATTTTAAGTAAGAGCTTGTTAAATTTTTTGACAAATAATAGAGAACTAAATTTCATACTAAAATATTTATTGTCTTTTGTAGTATTCTTGTTTGCAATAAATGTAGTTATAAATCTAACTTATAATATTTTGTGGCCGATTGTCGTAAATTTTAGATTTCAAAAACTTACAGAGCTTGGACAAACTGCAATGAATCTAGATTACTCACTGCTTGAAGATTATGAAGTAATGGAAGAATTTGAAATTGCAAAATCATCTTCATCAGATAATCAAAATGGATTTGCAGGTTATATTTTTAATTTGAGCAAAACTTTTAAGGGGATAATTTCTTTTATATTAAATGGGTTAGTTTTAATATTTTATCTGCCTCTTCTAATAATTCCAGCAATTCTTTTATTTGTACATAATTTGAAAAAGTCTCTTGCATCTAGAAACAAAACCCACGAGATAAAGGATATGATAACTAAAGATTTTGACAGGAAAGAGGAGTATATCAACAGCACGATTTGGGATTTTAGCACGGGAAAAGAGATAAGGATATTTAACATTTCCTCTATGCTTTTAAATAAACTTGAAAAAATTTTTGGTGATAAGAATAAAAATGTTGGCGAAATTTTAAAAATTGAAAAAGATTTATTTATTTCTAACAATATTCTTTGGATTGTTTTTGAAATAATTACTTACCTCTATATTTTCATTTTATTTGCAAGTGGCAGGCTTCAAGTTGACTCAATTGTGATGTTAATAATGGTATTCTCTTTGTTCCAAAAATCTTTAAGCGATATATCCGATGACTTCAGCAAATTGTATCAAAATAGTTTAGAGATAGAAAATTACTTCTCATTTGTAGATAAATATCCTAGCGGCAAAGAAGAAAATTCAAGAAAAATAAAAATTTCTCGAATAGATTCTGTAGAATTTAAGAATGTGTGGTTTAGGTATTCAAAGAAAAGTCCATATGTACTAAAAAATATAAATTTCAGTCTAAAAAATAATGAAAAACTTGCCATAGTTGGAATAAACGGCAGTGGAAAAAGTACAATCATAAAACTTCTTCTTAATTTTTACAAGCAAGATAAAGGTCAAATTTTGATAAATGGTTTTGATATAAACGATATTGAAAAGAAGAGCTTGTATTCTTTAGTTTCTTCGATGTTCCAAGAATCTATAATTTATTCTTTTCCAGTTGCCCAAAATGTTGCTATGTCAGATTCATTTGACAAAAGAAAAGTAATATCTGCGCTCGAAGAAGCAAATATTTATAAAGAAATTGATAAATTTGATGAAAATATAGACAAGATGATGCTTAGGTTAATAGATGATAAAGGATTTGTTCCTTCAGGAGGGCAGAGTCAAAAAATAAACTTCGCGAGAAGTCTATATAGAGATTCTGATTTATTAATTTTAGACGAACCATCAGCTTTCTTAGATCCATTCTCAGAGGAGAAAATGATACGATCCATTACCGATGCTACCAAGGATAAAATGGCAATTTATATTTCTCACAGACTGACAACTGTAAAGTTTTGCGATAAAATTATTCTTCTTAAAGATGGTGGGATAATTGAGCGTGGAAACTGTGATGAGATGATTGATAAAAAAGCTCAGTTCTACAATATGTACATGAGTCAGAAGAAGCTTTTTGTTAAGCAGTAGGAAGCTCAGGTGATTTGAATGATAAAAAGAATTTATAAAGAAGTATCTGAAATGTCCAAAGAATATTTGTACTTTTCAGTTTTTATAATAATTATAAAAAGTATTTATCCAATAATCCTCGTCCTATTTCCAAAAATAATTATTGAGAGCATAACTTCTGGTATTAGCTATAAATCTATCATCCCAATAATTTCAATTATTCTAATTAAATTTGTATCTACAAGTGTGATTAAAATTCTGGAAAACAAGCTTCTTTTTATAGGCACAGAATTAAATCAAAAATTTGAGACAAAAATTTTAAAAAAATTAATGACAGTGGATTATGAAACTTTAGAGAATCCACAAATTTTAGATATGAAGGACGAGGCACTGGAAGGAATTTCCATAAGTGAGGGCTCAAGCATTTCCATTTATAATGAAAAGTTTATTGAAATTATTTCGTCTATTATTTCAATTGTTGGAGTTGCATACATAATAACAAAAATAAGTGCAATTTATCTGATTGTTTTAATCATTATACTTACTCTTGATTTTGTAATTGAAAAAATCATTGCAGATTTTGAGATGAAAAATTGGAGCAAGTGGATACCAATCAACAGACAGTTTCGAATGGTTTACGACTTGATGTATAATTTCAAAAACGGGCCAGATATAAGAATGTTTAGTGCAGAAGACTTTTTTACGAGAAAGGTTAATTCTGCAAACAAAAACATGTACGAAGTTATGAGTGACGAGGCAAGAACTGTTTCGAGATACGGTATTTTTACAGCAATATTAGAATCATTAAAGATATTTGTAATTGGGTACTTGGCGATAGATGGTCTTTTTAAAAAAATTCTCTCCATTGCAGATTTTGGGGCATACCTTGTCGCCGTCAATGTTTTTATTGATTCAGTAAAGTCGATAACTCATGCAGTTGTAGATATAAATAAATTATCTCGCTACATGAAGAGTTATTTTACTTTTCTAGACCTTGATACTTCTAAAAAGAAAATTGAGGAAAGAACTGTTTTAAATAAAGATGATAAAGTTTCTAAGATTGAATTTAAAAATGTGTACTTCAAGTATCCTTCAATGGACGAGTACACTCTTTTAGATATTAATTTTAAAATTGAAGAGAACGAAAAAATTAGTTTAGTTGGATTAAATGGTGCTGGCAAGTCTACGATTATAAAACTTCTAACAGGTCTTTATAAACCGACTAAAGGAGAAATTTTAATCGACGGAGTTAGCACTGTTAATTATAACAAGGATGATTTATTTAAAAAGTTTGCGGCAGTGTTTCAAGATTTTAACATCTTTCCGCTATCAGTTGCAGAAAATATTTCGATGAATGGTGCAAGAGACGAGTCCAAAATAGAAGAGCTATTATATAAAACTGATTTGTTAAAGAGAGTAAAGAGTTTAGAGTATGGACTTGATGAAAATTTGTACAGAGCTTACGACAGCTCATCTACAGATTTATCCATGGGCCAAAAGCAAAAGATAGCACTTGCAAGGGCGCTATATAGTGATAGAGAATTTTTATTATTAGATGAGCCGACTGCATCAGTTGATGTTTACACTGAACTAAACTTTTACAAAAACTTGGAGCAATTTGCCAAGGACAAGACTTCTATTTTTATTTCACACAGACTTATAAGTTCAAAATTTTGTGACAGAATTATTGTTTTGGAAAATGGAAAAATCATCGAGAGTGGAAGCTTTGAAGATTTATTAAAAGAAGACAGCAGATTTAAAGAAATGTTTCAAATGCAAAGGGAAAAGTTCATATAGAAATAAAGTCCTCTATAAGTAGAGGATTTTTTTATTTTAAAGTATTATCTACAAAGTTTAATATAAATAAGATCGAGAAAATTTTATTTACTTCTTGTAAATTTTATTTAAATCATGCCTTTGATATAATATAGATGTATTAATTTATAGAGGATGATTTTATGGGAGAGTTTGTTCATCTACATTTGCACAGTGAGTATTCACTACTTGATGGTTCGACGAGAATTAGCGAGCTTGCGAAAAGAGTAAGAGAGCTTGGAATGGATTCTGTCGCTCTAACTGATCACGGCAATATGTATGGTGCCATTGCTTTTTATAAGGAATGTTTAAAGGAAGGCGTAAAGCCCATAATGGGCTGCGAGATTTATGTTTCTGAAAAGGACATGAATATCAAAGACAAGACGAATAAGAGATACCACTTAATTTTGTTGGCAGAGAATAACACTGGTTACAAAAATATTATGAAAATTGTTTCAGAAGGTTTTGTAAGAGGTTATTATTACAAGCCTAGAGTGGATAAGCAAGTGCTTAGGAAATATTCTGAAGGTGTAATTGCAACTTCAGCCTGCCTTGGTGGCGAAGTGCAAAGAAAGCTAATGGATAGAGACATTGACGGCGCGAGAAAGGCTGCCCTTTTATACGAAGAAATTTTTGGCAAAGGGAACTTCTTTTTGGAACTACAAGACCACGGCATACCAGAGCAGGCTAGAGTAAATAGAGAGCTCGTCAAGCTTTCGAATGAACTCGAAATTGGATTAGTTGCGACAAATGACGTGCACTATTTAAATAAAGATGACGCCAAAAGTCACGACATCCTTTTGTGCATTCAGACGGGAAAAACTGTAAACGACGAGTACAGAATGAAGTTTCCTTCAGATGAATTTTATTTAAAATCTCCTGACGAGATGAAGTCGCTTTTCCCAGAAAATCTTGATGCAATAAAAAACACTGTAGAAATTGCCAATAGGTGCAATGTTGAGATAAAGTTTCACGACTTGCATCTACCTGAGTTTAGAGTGCCAAGTGGCTTTACTCACGCAGAGTATTTGGAAAAACTTGCGCGCGACGGGTTAGAAGAAAAGTACGACGAGATAACTCCTGAGATTTTAGATAGATTTAATTATGAGCTCGACACGATTAAAAGCATGGGATATGTGGACTACTTTTTAATTGTTTGGGACTTTATTAATTATGCGAAGAAAAACAAAATTGAAGTTGGACCAGGTCGTGGTTCTGCTGCTGGATCAATTGTATCTTATGGACTAGGAATAATCGATGTCGATCCACTTGAATTTGACCTTCTGTTTGAAAGATTTTTAAATCCTGAGAGAGTTTCCATGCCCGATATTGATATAGACTTCTGCTACGAGAGGCGCGAAGAAGTAATCGAATATGTTACAGAAAAATACGGCGCAAGTCACGTTGCACAGATCGCAACTTTTGGAACTATGGCTGCAAGAAATGCCATAAGAGATGTTGGACGTGCCATTGACATGAGCTATGCAAAGGTCGACTACATCGCAAAGCAGGTGCCGCAGGCTCTAAACATCACAATCGATAAGGCCCTAGAAATTTCTGACTCCTTTAGGACAATTTATGAGGAAGAAGAGGAGAGCAAATTTTTAATCGACATGGCAAGAAAGTTAGAGGGACTTCCACGCCACACTTCAACTCACGCGGCGGGCGTTGTAATTTCAAAGGACGAGCTGACTGAATATGTTCCACTAACTAGAAACGACGACATCATTGCGACTCAGTTTAACATGATTGAGCTGGAAGAGCTGGGACTTTTAAAGATGGACTTTTTGGGACTTAGGACTCTTACTGTAATTAGGGACACGCTAAGGCTCATTAAAGAAAATTACGGCAAGGAGATTTACTTTGACAATTTAGACTACAACGACAAAAATGTTTTGGACATGTTTGCAAGAGCCGAGACTCTTGGGATTTTTCAATTTGAGTCTGGCGGCATGAGACAATTTTTGAAGGAATTAAAACCCGATGAGTTCTCAGACCTTTACGCTGCCAACGCACTCTTTAGGCCGGGTCCTATGAAGCAAATTCCAAAATTTGTGGAGTCAAAACACGACAAGAGCAAAATTTCATATCTACATCCAAAGCTTGAGCCAATTCTAAAATCAACTTATGGCTGTATAGTCTACCAAGAGCAGGTTATGCAAATCGTGCAACAAATTGGTGGATATTCCCTAGGAAGAGCCGACATCGTAAGGCGTGCCATTTCCAAAAAGAAGATGGCAATAATGGAAGAGGAAAGGCGAAACTTTATTTATGGAAATGAAGAAGAGGGAGTCTGCGGTGCAATTGCAAATGGAGTCGACGAAAAAACTGCAAATGCAATTTACGATTTGATAATCGACTTTGCCGACTACGCCTTTAACAAATCCCACTCCGTTGCCTATTCTGTAGTTGCATACAGAACGGCGTGGTTAAAATATTATTATCCAAAAGAATTTATGGCTGCACAAATTTCAACCTACACTCAGGACATAAAACAGGTTAGTCTATACATTGAAGAGATAAAAAGACTTGGAATTGAACTTTTGCCGCCGAATATAAATTATTCCTACAAAAAGTTTACTGTTGAAGATGGCAAGATAAGATTTGGAATGAAGGCCGTAAAAAATGTGGGAGACCATTTAATTGATACAATGGTTTCTGCAAGAGAAAAGGGTGGCAAGTTCAAAAACTTGACGGACTTTGTGACGAGAATAAATAAAGAAAACCCACAAGTTTTAAACAAGAGAGCTGTTGAGAGTTTGATAAGATGCGGCGCCATGGACGATTTTGAGGGTAACAGGGCACAATATTTAGCAATTTATGAAAAAACTCTTCTTTCGTCATCAAATAGGGTAAAAAATAATATAGCAGGACAGTTTTCACTTTTTGAAACGACAGAGATGAAAGAGGACTTGCCAAAACTTAAAGACTTCTCGCAAAAGGACAAGCTCGACATGGAAAGAGAAGTTATCGGAATTTACGTATCTGGCCATCCGCTTGATCCTTATCGAGAGATGATAGAAAAATCCAGCACAATGAACACCAACGAAATTTTTGAAAAGTATAGAGAAAATTTGCTCGGCTCAAGAAAAGTAAAAATTGGTGGGATTTTAAAAGGCAAGAGAACCATGATTACAAAAAATAAAAAGCTCATGGCCTTTGCAGTTTTGGAGGACTTATTTGGAGTAATTGAGCTTGTAATCTTTCCAAATGTCTTTTCTAAATACAAGGAGCTAATTGAAGATGAGAAGGTAGTCTTTATCGACGGACATTTTTCAGCATCTGAAGTGGAAGAGCCAAAGATTTTAGTCGACGCGATTTCTGAAATTAAAATGCCAAACGAGAGAAAGTTATATTTAAGCGTTCCTTCAATGACTGGTGGAAATATTAATAAAATTAGAGAGACTCTTCATGATTTTGGGGGCAACACTCCAGTAATATTTTATGCAGAAGACGAAAAGAAGGCCTTTGGGACAGAGAGTGAATTTTGGATAGATGAAAAGTCCATGAAAGATTTAAAGGAAATACTTTTGGAATACATCGATAGTCCTGGAAAAATTATTTTAAAATAGGTGATATTATGAGAATCGCAATTCTTACAAGTGGTGGCGATGCGCCAGGAATGAATGCTGCAATAAGGGCAGTTGTTAGAAGTGCAATTTATAAAGATATAGAAGTTTATGGAATTTATGAAGGATATGAGGGACTAATCGATGCCAAGTTTGAGAAGATGGTGGAGGCATCTGTTGCCGACATCATCCAAAGGGGCGGAACAATCCTTAGGACTTCGAGATCCGAGAGATTTATGACTGAAGAAGGATTTCAAAAGGCACTTAACTCTCTTAAGATTTTTGAAATTGATGTTTTAATTGCCTGTGGAGGCGATGGAACTCTTCGCGGAGCAAAGAAGTTAAGTGAAGCTGGAGTAAATGTAATTGGAATTCCTTGCTCCATCGACAACGACCTTGCCTACACAGATTACACAATTGGATTTATGACGGCAGTAAAAACTGTGACTGAGGCCGTTTCAAATATAAGAGACACAACAGAATCTCACGGCAGGGCAAATGTAGTTGAAGTTATGGGCAGAAGCTGCGGAGACATTGCACTTTATTCTGGAGTCTCCTCTGGGGCAGAGTCAATAATCATTCCAGAAAAAGAATTTAATATAAATGAAATTGCCGAGAAGGCTCTTATTGGAAAAAATAGAGGCAAGAGACATCATATAATTTTAATGGCAGAAGGTCGCGGATCGGCCTTTGACTTTGCAAAAGATTTTGAGAATCTTACGGGAATCGACACAAAGGTCACAGTTCTTGGCTACTTGCAAAGAGGCGGAGCACCGAGCATCTTCGATAGAATTTTGGCATCAGAGATGGGATATAGGGCTGTGGAAGAAGCAGAGCACTTAAACTCATCTGCCATAGCGACAAACGATGGACACATTAGGACTATGCCTTTTGAAGAAATATATGAAATGAAGAAAGAATTCCGAGACGACTTGTTAGAAATTTTAAAAACAGTTTCGATTTAGGAGGATTTATGAAAAGGACAAAAATCGTTGCAACAATTGGACCTGCCAGCGAAGATGAAAATATTTTAAGAGAATTAATTTTATCGGGAGTAAATGTGTGCAGGTTAAACTTCTCTCACGGCAATCACGAAGAACACAAAAAGAGAATTGATACAATAAAAAAACTTAGAAAAGAGCTTGATATTCCCGTTGGAATAATGCTAGATACAAAGGGACCGGAAATTAGGCTTGGAGATTTTAAACACGAAGTTGATTTAAAACTTGGAGACATCTACACGCTTACGCCAGATTCATACATTGGAGACGAAAATAAGGCAGAAATTTCATACAAAGAATTATATAAAGATGTATCTCCTGGAGATAGGATTTTAATTGACGACGGACTAGTTGAACTTGCAGTAAAAGAAATTGTTGGAAAAGATATAGTAGCAGAAGCCAAAAATTATGGCACAATATCTGCTCACAAGGGAGTAAATGTTCCAAGTGCAAACCTAAATCTTCCGATTTTAACAGAGCGCGATGTAGACGATTTGCTCTTTGGAGTAAAAGAAGACATCGACTTTATTGCAGTCTCCTTCGTAAGAAGTGTGGACGATGTTCTTGCAATAAGAAAAGTTTTGGAAGATGCGGGAGATTACTCTACAAAAATTATTTCAAAAATTGAATCTAAAAAAGCTGTTGAAGTAATCGACGATATAATCGATGTATCCGATGGAATAATGGTTGCAAGGGGAGATTTGGGAGTAGAAATTGAAACAGAGCGCGTGCCGATGGTTCAAAAAGAAATTATAAGAAAGTGTAACGACAGAGGCAAGGCAGTTATAACTGCGACACAAATGCTCGACTCAATGATTAGAAATCCAAGGCCAACTCGTGCCGAGACAAATGACGTCGCCAACGCTGTATTAGACGGCTCCGGTGCAGTTATGTTATCAGGTGAGACTGCAAGCGGAAAATATCCAATTGAATCTGTAAAGACAATGGGAAGAATTTTGGAATACACTGAGATGAGCATAGACCACGGCGACTTTTTCAAATTTAGAGTAGAGAATATGGAAAAGACAATGACAAATGCCATTGGAAAGTCTGCCTGCGAAATTGCAGAAGAACTTGACGCCAGCGCAATAATTACTGCAACAACTTCAGGCAACACCTCTCGTGCAATTGCAAAATTTAGACCTCACGCACCAATAATTGCATCAACTCCTTTTGAAAAAATCAAAAACCAACTAAGCCTTGAGTGGGGTGTCACACCAATAAAAGTGGAAAATCACGAAGACACCGATGCAATTTTAGAAACATCAATTGAGTCAGCTCTAGAAAGAGATTTAATAGAACCAGGAGATACAGTAGTTTTAACTGCGGGAGTTCCAGTTGGGATAGCAGGTTCAACTAACCTCTTAAAAGTTGAGACAGTTTCAGAAATTGTGGGACGAGGAACGCCAATTGGAAGAGAAAAAGTAAAGGCAAGAGCTGTTGTAATAAAAACAGAAAAAGACTTAAACGACTTCAAAGAGGGAGACATCATAATAGCAAATTCAACAAATAAGGACATGATAAAACTTATGGAAAAATCTTCTGGATTTGTGACAGAAGAAGCAGGCTTTACATCTCACGGAGCAATAACTGCAATTTCACTTGAAAAAACTGCAATAGTTGGCGTTGACAATGCCTTAATTAAGATAAAAACGGGAGATTATGTGACAATTGATCCAACAGATGGCACAGTTAGGATTTAATTAAAGGTGATCTTATGAAAAAAATACTTTTAGTAGTTGCCGTGATATTATTTTTCATCCCAATTGTCATGAATTTAAATTTGGGAAATAATGGACACGACGCAGGCGAAATGACAAAAGATTATTCAGAACAGATACAAAGAGACGCAAACCATCGTCTTTTGACGGCTATAGTAGATAATGACGGATTAAAAATTCGCGTAAATGCGCTGATAAAAATTAAAGATGTAAAATCTAAAGAAGTAGAAGAAGTAAATGACTACTATATTGAAGTAATCAATTCGCCCGTACCAATAGAATTTAAAAACCTAAGCCTTGACGTGTGGGCAGATGATCCGCAGTCAAAAGAAGTGTCCTATGCCTTTAGTGCAGATGCAAGGGCGATAGTAAAAAGATTTTCAAGTCCTCAAGTATCGAAGAGATTAGAAAGCATGGGATTTAGTGAGACAGATAAGACGAATGAAGGATATATTTACAGCAAGTATGTAGAAGGCGCTGGGAAAATGAATGTTAAGTAGGACTTTAATGGATTTGTAAGTTGTCGTGTTTGGGATCCCCACACTCGTCATCCTAAATGAACGAAGTGAGTTGAAGTGCTATGGTTTATCGACGTTATATGGAGAACACTTCCTCCAACGTCATCCTGAGCGAACGAAGTGAGTCGCCGTGTATCCAGAAGAGTCAAGGATCTGTAAAGGCACAGAAATGATGTGCCGTAATCTTGACGTAATCCCCACACTCGTCATCCTAAATGAACGAAGTGAGTTGAAGTGCTATGGTTTATCGACGTTATATGGAGAACACCATATCAGACGTCATCCTGAGCGAAGCTGAATGCGAAGCATGAGGCGCAGTCGAAGGATCTGTAGATGGTAGGGAGCGATGTGTCGTCGTCTTAACCAAGTTGTGTCTTGGAGTAATTCCCCTTAGAGTTATCTCATCAAAACGACAAGGCTGTTTCACCTAAAGGTGCAGATCCCTCGACTAACGCTCGGGATGACGGAGTGTAGAAGTTTTCACTCATATAGGTCGTTACTGTGCCAAAGTTTACAATTTAATAGCTTAAAAAAGTTGTAATCCCATCCAATGTCATCCTGAGCGAACGAAGTGAGTCGCCGTGTATCCAGAAGAGTCAAGAATCTGAAAAGACATAGAAATGATGTGCCGTCATTTTGACGTAATCCCCACACTCGTCATCCTGAGCGGAGCTAAATGCGAAGCATGAGGCGCAGTCGAAGGATCTGTAGATGGTAGGGAGCGATGTGTCGTCGTCTTAACCAAGTTGCGTCTTGGAGTAATTCCCCTTAGAGTTATCTCATCAAAACGCATAGATCGTTTCCCCAAAAGGTGCAGATCCCTCGACAAGCTCGGGATGACGGAGTGTGAAAGCTATGGCTCATATAGGTAGTTACTGTGCCAAAGTTTACAATTTAATAGCTTAAATAAAGTTGTAATCCTATCCAACGTCATCCTGAGCGGAGCTGAATGCGAAGCATGAGGCGCAGTCGAAGGATCTGTAGGGTCGAGATGGCGATGTGTGGTCGTCTTATTGCGAAAGTGTTTTGAAGTTTTCTCCTTTACGCTTTTTCATTAAGACGATTAGTTCTCGCTCGATGGCTTTGCAGATCTTTCACCCTTCCGGGTACACAGCGGCCCAGAAAATTTTTGTGAATTTTCTTCCGCTCAAAATGACGCGGGGGAGGCTTTTTCTTTAAGACAATCAAGCTGTTTTTCCAAAAGGTGCAGATCCCTCGACTAACGCTCGGGATGACGGAGTGTGAAAGCTATGACCCTAAAAAGCTTCTACTGTGCCGAAGTTTACAATTTAATAGCTTAAAAAAGTTGTAACCCAATCCAACGTCATCTTCAATATAAAAACCCCAAACTTCCCATTAATACTGGGAAGTTTTTAAATAAAATATCTGCCAAGGCTCTGTACTCACCTTGGCAGATATTTTTGGGATTATTTAGTTAGAATTTTAAGAGAATATTATTTATAAATTTATTTTGCGGCATCTATTAGTGCTTTAGAAAATTCTACAGTTGATTCTAAGAATTCTCCGTCTGGCATCCACATTGCTTTTACTTCAGGCTCAATTACTTTAAAGCCTGCCCCTTCAAGTTTTTCTCTAAGGACTTTATTGCCTTCTCCAGACCATCCGTATGATCCAAAGACTCCCGCTACTTTTCCTTTAAATTTTAATTCTTGAAGGAAGTGAAGCCAGCCTGCAACGCTTGTTATTATTGATCTTCCAACTGTAGGGGAACCTACGGCAATTGCTTTTGATTTAAATACCTCTGTCATTATGTCGTTCTTGTCTACGTCGGCAATGTTTAAGACTTTGACTTTGGTGTCTGGACTGAGTTCTCTTAAGTCCGATGCAATTTTGTGAGCAATCTTTTTTGTTGCTCCCCACATTGAGTCGTAGATTATTGTTACTTGGTCCTCTTTATATTCATCTGCCCACTCTGCGTACTTTTCTACGATTTGCATAGCGTTATCGCGCCAAATTGTTCCGTGGCTTGTTGCGATTATATCTATTTGTATATTCATCTTTTGAATTTCTTCAAGCTTTCTTGTTACAAAAGATGAGAAAGGATTTAAAATATTTGCATAATATTTCATTGCCTCTTCCCAAAGCACACATTCGTCTGCCTTGTCGTTGAAGAGCTCGTTAAGGGCATAGTGTTGACCAAAGGCGTCGTTTGAGAATAGGATGTTGTCGCCTGTTAAATATGTTGCCATGGAATCTGGCCAGTGTAGCATCATCATTTCTACAAAGACGAGCTGTTTTCCGCCTCCTATGTCCAAAGTGTCTCCAGTTTTTACAGTTCTAAAGTCCCATTCTGGGTGATGATACTGTCCAGTCAAAGATTTCTTCGCATTGTTTGTGCAATATATTGGCGTGTTTGGAATCTCCTTCATCAGTGCTGGAAGTGATCCACTGTGATCAGGCTCGCCGTGGTTTATTACGATGTAGTCAATTTCATTTAAGTCAATTTCTTTTTTTAAGTTTTCTACAAATTCATCTCTGTGAGGACCCCACACAGTGTCAATTAATACAGTTTTTTCTTCTTGAATTAAATAGGCATTTTGACTTGAGCCGTTGTTGATTGAATATTCTGATCCGTGGAACTCTGTAAGTTCCCAATCAATTTTGCCGACCCAGTAAACATTATTTTTGACTAACTTTTTCATAATTTTCTCCTTATTTATTATATTTTAAAAACAATATTGAGTTCTCTTTAAATATGTGGACGAAAATGTCTTTTGTGAGAGCATCAAGCTCTTTAAAAGTTTTTTCGTAAGTTTTGCATCCATCTTCTGGTGGAGTAAAGCCGTCAGTTAGATCTATCATTTTCTTTATTATATCGCCGGCCTTTTCGTGGTCAGTTTCAAGTTCGTGAATTTTTTCTTTAATTTCAGGGCTTGGGTTTGGATTTTCAAGCATTAGTGGGAAGGTAATCTTCTCTTCTTTTACAAAATGCTCCTCTAGTTCTGTTTTTAGTGCTCCAAACAATTTGTGAAGTTCTAAAAGTTCTTCGCCGTGATGCTCAAAGTGAACTTTTAATATTTTGTTTAAGAGCTTGTCGATGTAAAAGAGCATTTCAGCTTCTTTTTCGTGATGATTTTTTATTATCGACTCTATCATCTCTTCTACGCTTAAATTTTTAAAATCATCTAAAGAAATATCCTCGTCTACTTTTTCAGTTGTTTTTAATGAGTTAAGCTCATCTTCGATGGAATTTATAAGCTTTGCTGCGTCAATATTCTTTTCTTTTGCAACTTCTTCGACGCTCATGTATCCGTTACAGCAGTAGTCAATTCTTTTGTCATTAAAAAAGTTTATCAGTCTGTCGTCAATTTTTACGATATCTTCAATCTTTGTATTTAGAGTAATCATTTCAAATCCCCCTTTAACTATATACTAAAGCTCAGGGAGATTTATTTCTGTGACTCTAGTCACAATTTATATTTCTGCAAGTTCAATTAGTGCTGGCAGGTTTACTATTTTAATTTTTTTGTAAGCCAAGAGCTTGATATAGCCGTCTCTTTCGAGTTCAGAGAGTTTTCTCGATACAGTTTCTCTTGCCATATTAATTGATGATGCGATATTTTCTTGGTTTAGCTCTATTGTGTTTTTGTTTATAAGTCTCGACCTTTGGAGCAAGAAGGAAGCGACTCTCTTGTAAGGGTCTTTAATTGACATTATCTCAAGCTGTTTGTTAGTCTGGTAGAGTTTTTTACTCAAGTTTTCGATCATCTTGATGGAAAAGCTCGGGTTATTTAGGAGAACTTTTTTTATTGCGTCCTTTTCAATTTCGCAGACTCCAGTTTTTTCTATGGTAATTCCATTTGTCTCGTAAGTTTTTTCCAAAAAGATGCTGTCCTCTCCGATTGTATCTCCTTCGTTTAAGATGTTTCCAATATATTCTTTGCCGTCTTCATCGTAGAGACTCGTTTTAATTTTTCCGTATCTTATGATGATTATTTTCTCTATCAAATCATTGGAAGTAAAAATTGTTTCGTTCTTCTCATAATCTTTATGTACGGCAGAAAGCATGAGACTATCTTTATCGTCCATTTCCAAATCTTTAAATAGTTTAATTTTATTTATGCATCCGCCCTTTGATGCGCAAGTATTACAAACTTTCATAAGCCCTCCATCACTTTCATATTCTTATTAAATTATATTTACCCAGAACAGCAATTAAAGAAAGAATTTTAAAAAGTTATGTCTATTAAAAAAAGCTCTTCATCATTTTAAAAATCGAAGAGCTTTTAATTTTAGAAATTTTTGAGTTTTATATGTTTTTATTTTTTCTTCTTTATCTTTTAGGTGATCGTTAAATATTTCTAATTTTTCTTTCACAATTCCGGAGTCTTTAAAGTGATCGAGCTTCGAAAGTTTATCTGAATTGTTTAAATTTATAAAATATTCTCGGTTTTTGTCGTCAAAGTATTCGTAAATTCTATCGAGAAAATATATAGAGCCTTTTAAGTGATTTACAGTAAGGATAATATCAACTAAAAGTACTAGATACAAGACGGCAGAAATATTTATTAAAGTTTTATATGTTGCAAGAGATAAAAATATTAAAAATCCTGGCGTAAGTAATTTTACTATAAAAAGATTTGCCCATCCGAATAGCATAAAGCCATATAGACAGACTCTGCCATTGATGTGGAAGGGGTAATTTTCGTAATTCCACCATTTTTGGTGAAAATATTTTTCCAAAATTGTTCCAATAATGTATTCCAAAAAGCATGACGAAATTGACGACAATAGGAAAACATAAATTGGAGAGTTTATATTCTTAAGAAGTAAGTAAGATACTGTGGCGCCCATGCCATAAATTGGGCAGTAGGGACCAAGGAGAAATCCACGGCTCTTTATTTTATTTAGCTCGACTGGGGAGCATATAAAACTTTCCCAGAGCCAGCCGAAGAAGGAGTAAATATAAAATATTAAAAATAATTCAATGGATTTCATATATTTGCTCCAACATTCGCCTTGTTCTTAAACATAAAGCCTACACTTTCGCGAGTTGCAACAGTCTTATCTGCCATCACAACAATCCAAGATTCAATGTACTTTGGTGGAATTGGCGTTAGGGGGAACATGTGCTTTTTAATTATGTCCTCCTCAATTTCATTAAGCAGAAGCTCTTTTTTTGCGTTTATTAGAGCAAGCCTTGGGTGAAATATTCCGTGAAGATGAGGTCTATTGTCCTTGTCGTGCCAGTCGTAGAGAAAATAGTCGTGGAGCAGGGCACCTCTTATTAGCGAGTCGTAATCAACATCAAGATTATATTTTTCTGCGATTTCAATTGATCTTAGACTTACGCTTATTACATGGTCGTAGACAGTTGTCGTTCCGTGTTGGATAAAATTTTTGTTTTCTAAAAATTTGGTGTTTTCATTTAAGTCTTTTAAAATAAGTTCTAGCTTTTCTTTAGGGTCAATACTTCTATTCATAATCACCATCCTCAGTTATTATTTTACAAATAAAAGTTAAAGATTTAGTTAAGACATTATTAAAATTTGTTAAAATTTTTATGTAATTTTTGCGAAAAATTTTAATGCGTAAATTTTAATGCACAGGTTAAAAAAAGACCACAGCATCTGCTGTGATCTTCGCACTACTTATTATTTATTTACAAAATAAAAAGCTTCTTTGTCGTTATAAACTTTGTCAGTAAAAGTTATTATCTTTCCAGTTTCCTTTTGAACTTCAAAGAGTGAGTTGACTTGGTTAAGTCCCTTTGTCTTTATTCCATATCTTTTAATTGCATTTTTTACATCTTTTTCATCAGAAGAGATGAACTGATAAACTATTTTGTCTTTCTTTGTAAGTTTTGTCGGAACTTTTTCTGTTCCGTTTAAAAAGTCTAGTATGCTCTCGTTAGATAGTTTTATATTGCTGAAGTCTTCATTGCAATCATCTAAGTTGCACTCAGGATAAATTTTATAAGTCTTGTGATTTACAAAGTCTTCGTACTTAACTGTTGTGTCCATGTCCTCTATGTCATAATCTTTAAGTGCAGAAGTAATAAATTCAAAGTGTTTATTAGTTGGTTTATCTGTTATATCGAGGTTCTCTGTGGTTTTTTCATCTAAAGCTGTAGATTCTTTTTTATTTTCCTTATCATCATCTGAATTTGAAGCGTCTAATTTTTCTTCTTTGTCTTTAACTTCTTCTTTCTTTTCTTCTTTAGGTTTAGACTCTTCTTTAATTTCTTGAGACTTTTCAATAATTTTATCTTCTTCTATATTATTTTTTAAATCTTCTGTTTTAATTTCTTGAGCATCTTTTTCTGCATAAGATTCATCTGTCGTAGCTTTTGTGTCCGATGCCTTCGTATCAGAAGTTTTAAGTTTTCTTTCTTCTTTTGCTTTTTCTGCCTTTATTATCTTTTCGTCTTCTTTTTTCTGTTCTTCTTTTAAATTTTCAAAAGCATTTTCCATTGCTTCAAGAGGCTTATCATCAACATAAGTATTTTCTAGAGAATCAGTTGATTCTACATTTTCTTTAGAAAGCTTTTCGTTTTTCTTTTTTCTGTTCTTTGACCTATCTTTTTTTCTGCTGTCATCATAAGTCTTCGGACCTTTAGGTTTTTCACTTTCTAAATTTTTAGCTACTACATTTTCTTCTTTGTGAACTTCTTTCTTTTCAATTTTTTTAGATTCTAAAGCCGCATTATTCTTCTCTTTCTTATCTTCATTTTTCTTTTTCATGTAGTAGATAATAAGTAAGATTACGACTATCGAAATAATAACGCCCATAACGCACCTCCTAAATTACATATATAATATACCAAAAGTCTATATTTTGGAATACTTTATTCAAATAATTATATAAAAAGTTAAATAAATATCATAAGACATTAAATTTCGATAATTATTTATAAGAAAGTGCTTATAAATTTTTAAAGTTTAAATATAAAAAAGCATAAATCCAACTGGATCTATGCTTTAGATTTTCTTTTATTTTCAATTTTTGTTTTCATAATTCCCACAACGTCTCTGATTTCACGAACTCCTAAGTAGTATAGGCAGATTACATAAATCACTGCGGCAATTAAAATTACAATTAAAAGAGCAATTAGCTTTAATAGAGTTGCTGTTCCGCCACTTGCAAAAGTCATAATCAGCTTTTCGTATGGGAAGTAGGAAAGTGAAACCACTCCCATTACAACTGATGCCATGGCAGTCTTTATAAGAGCCTTTACAAAAGACCTTGCGCCCAACTTTCCAATCTTCTTTCTAAGAAGTATAAAGGAAATAATCACGGCAACAGTTGTGGAAATTGAAACTGATGCAGCAAGTCCATTTGTGCCATAGTGTTTTGCAACGGCAAGGTTAAGTCCAACGTTTAAAACTACGTTTACGACACCGATATAAAATGGAGTCTTCGTATCCTCTATTGAATAGAAAATTCTGTTAAGAACATTCGATAGCGAAATAGAGATAAGAGAGAGTGAATAGAATCTCAGTGTCGAAGTCGTCATAAGACCATCTGCAGATGTAAATGAACCTCTTACAAAGGCAATCTCAATTAAAGGACGAGCAAGGATTATCATTCCAATAGTTGCCGGCACTGTCAAGAAGAGAACTGACTTGATTGAGGCGTTCATAACTTTTTTGCCTCTAACCATGTCTCCACTTCCAAGAGTCCTTGTAAGTATAGGAAAGACTATGGCAGTTATTGCAGTTATAAATACTCCAATAATCATCGTGTTCATTTTATTTGCAAAGTATAAAATTGATGCTGCGCCTTTTCCCATTCCCGAAGCAAGGTTTCTATTTACGATAGTATTGATGTCATTTACAGAAACAGAAATAAATACTGGAAGGGCAAGGACTATTGCATCCTTTACATACTTGTCGTTAAAGTCCAATATAAATTTTGGTCTGTAGCCAATTCTATAAGCACTTGGAAGAAGGAATATAAACTGTGCAAGAATACCAAGAACTGATGCCACAGTAAGTCCAATTATTCCAACATGATGTGAGAATAAAAGTAAGTAGACGATGTATGTCATGTTAAGTGGTATTGCAATTGCTCCTGCAGCGGCGAACTTGCCACCATGTTGAAGATATCCTGTCAAAACTCCAACCCATGCTGAGAATAAAACTACGGGCATTCCAACTTGTATTAATTTTACGACTATTTCGTAAGTTTCTGGGTCTGCTTGAGATGCAGTTAAAAGTGCAATCTCCTGTGGAAAAATTATTCCAAGAGCAATTATGACAAAAGAAACTAGAGTCGAAATCACAAGTAAGTTATTTGTAAAATAATTTTTGCGTTCGTGTCCAAGGTCTGTCTCGGCTTTTTGGACAGAAGGTATATATGTTGTTGCGATAGCTTGTGTTACAAAACCTGCAATCATAGCTGTGGCAGCTTGTGCAAGTGAGAAGGCATCCATTTCAGTGCCTGCTCCAAAGACATATGCAGTTAAGGATTCTCTAGCAAAACCAAAGACTTTTCCTATTAAAGAAAATATTATAATTGCCAGAGTGGATTTTGCAATTTTGCTACCTGTGGTACTATTATTTTCCAATTTAAAATCTCCTTTGATATCTTTATTGATTATAAATTGTAGAGATTTTTATGTCAAGAAAATACAGTTCAAAAGGAAGGCAGATGTAAATACTTTGTAAATATGTTATTATTGATAGTGTATATCATGTAAAGGAGGAAAAGATGAGCAATACAAAACTTATAAAGAAAATATTACCTTATTTTCATAAATACAGATTTACTTTAATGCTCGATTTAATTTGTGCGGCTTTTACGACGGCAAGTGAAATGATACTTCCACTACTTCTTAGAAAACTCACAAGCGTTGGGATGGAAGATATAACTCTTATAACGGCATCATTTATAACAAAGCTTGCACTAATATATTTAGTTATAAAAGTAATCGAAGTAATCGCTCAGTATTTTATGACAAATATAGGTCATATTATGGGTGCAAAAATTGAAACGGACATGAGGCGCGACCTTTATTCACATCTTCAAACTCTTTCCTATTCATTCTACAATGAGACAAAAGTCGGCGTCATTATGTCAAGGATCACAAACGACCTATTCGACATAACTGAATTTGCCCATCACTGTCCAGAGGAATATTTTATAGGCGCAATAAAAATATTAATATCAATGATTATTCTTCTATCTATAAATGTAAAGATGACCATCTTAATTTATCTCATGATACCTCTTATGATTTATTTTGCTGGTCACTATAGAACGAAGATGCGAGAAGCGCAAAAGGCTCAAAAAGTTCACGTCGGACACTTAAACTCTGCAATCGAAGACTCACTTCTTGGAATAAGAGTGGTAAAATCTTTTGCCAACGAAGATATTGAAAATGAAAAATTCATGTACGAAAACAACAAGTTTTTGGGAATCAAAAAATCATTTTACAAGTCCATGGCAGGTTTTAACACAGTTACAAGAATTTTTGATGGGCTCATGTACATTGTATTAATCGTAACAGGTGGATATTTCATGATGAATGGAGAGATCCATCCACAGGACTTAATCGTCTATGTAATGTATGTTCAATCACTTCTTGCAACAGTAAAGAGAATTGTAGAATTTACAGAGCAGTTCCAAAAGGGAATGACTGGAATCGAAAGATTTACAGAGATAATGAGCATAAAGCCAGAAATTTACGACAAAGACGGTGCAATATCTTACGACAATGTTAAGGGAGATATTGAATTTAGAGATGTAACTTTTGCCTACGAAAAGGGAGATAGGAATGTACTAGAAAACTTTAACTGCGACATTAAAGCTGGTCAAAAACTTGCAATAGTTGGGCCAAGTGGAGCGGGCAAGACTACAATCTGTAACCTAATACCGAGATTTTACGACGTAAATAGCGGAAGCATTTTAGTTGATGGTCACGATGTGCGAGACATTAAACTTAAATCCCTTAGAGAAAATATTGGAATAGTTCAGCAAGATGTATATTTATTCTCGGGAACTGTTAAGGATAACATTGCCTATGGAAAGCCGGGAGCAAGTGATGTAGAAATCATAGAAGCAGCCCGACTTGCTGGAGCTTATGATTTTATAATGGCACTTCCCGATGGATTTGACACTTATGTTGGAGAGAGGGGAGTAAAACTTTCTGGAGGACAAAAGCAAAGAATTTCTATTGCAAGAGTCTTTTTAAAGAACCCACCAATCTTAATACTCGACGAGGCAACTTCTGCACTTGATAACAAGAGCGAGATGGTAGTTCAGGACTCAATCGAAAAATTATCAAAGGGAAGAACTACACTTACAATTGCACACAGACTAACAACTGTTCAAAATGCAGATTTAATTCTTGTCATGACAAAAGACGGAATAGTTGAGCGCGGTACTCACGAAGATCTCATGAAAAACAGAGGATACTACTACAATTTATATACAAAGGGCGGAAGGCTTGAGTAGTATAATATAAATATGGGTACTTTGTACTATAGCAGAATAAATTTTAAACTGAGGGGTGCCATATGCAAAATTATTTTGAGATGATTAAAAATAGAAGATCTTACTACAATTTATCAGAAGGAATTGATCTTTCAAACGAAGAAGTAAAATATATTTTTGAAGATATATTAAACACAACTCCTTCTGCAATGAATTCTCAACCAGTTAGAGTAGTGTTATTATTCGATGACAAGTCAAAAGAATTTTGGACAAAAGTAAATGAAACTTACGACAACAAAATCGACAAGGACAAATTTCACGGATTTTTCCACGCAAAGGGAACTGCGCTTTACTTTATTGACGACGATGTAGTTAGAAAGATGGAAAAAGATATTCCAAGTTATGCCGACAGGATGGAGCAGTGGGCAGAGCACGGATGTGCAATGATTCAGCTTAACGCTTGGCAAGGACTAAGAGAAGAAAACATTGGAGCAAGCCTTCAACATTATAATCCACACATTGACAAGTGGGTTAGAGATCTATATGATCTTCCAGAAAATTATAGACTTGTTGCACAAATGCCTTTTGGAAAAATTGAAGAAGAGCCAGAAGAAAAAGATAAAGCTCCAATGGATAAGTTATTAAAAGTATTTGAATAAATTAATTTTAGTTAAAAACTTTTAAATTTCCAAAAAAATTTACAAATACTCTAAAAGTTGTATTTCAATGGGAAAACGTAGATTTTTCTTAAATAAATAACCATTTGTAATACTTTAATCAGTTGAATAATATTATTTTATTTATTATAATAGTGTTGTAGCAAATTTTTGTTTACAGCATTATTTTTATTATTTATTTAAGGAGGAGAATGTAATGACTTATTTTGTTGACTTAAACAGTGATATCGGAGAATCTTTTGGTGCATACAAAATTGGTATGGATGAAGAGATAGTAAAGCATGTCACTAGTATTAACTGTGCATGTGGTTTTCACGCAGGTGACCCATTAATTATGGACAAGACTGTTGCCGCAGCTGTTGAAAACGATGTACAAATTGGAGCTCACCCTGGATATCCAGACCTAATGGGATTCGGTAGAAGAAAAATGGCGGTAAAACCTGAGGAAGCAAGAGCTTATATGCTTTATCAAGTTGGAGCGCTTGATGCTTTTGCTAAAGCTCACGGAAGAAGACTTCAACACATGAAACTTCACGGTGCATTCTACAACACTGCTTGTAACGACGAAGCGCTTGCAAACGCAGTTCTAGATGCAGTAGAAGAGTATGACAAAGATTTAATCCTTATGGTTTTAAGTGGCTCATACATAGCTAAAGAAGGTAAGAAGAGAGGACTTAGAGTTGCTCAAGAAGTATTTGCAGACAGAGGCTACAATGAAGATGGATCTCTTGTAAATAGATCACTTCCAGGAGCATTCGTAAAAGATCCTAAAGAAGCAATTCCTAGAGTAATCAAAATGATTAAGGAAAACAAAGTAGTTACTGCTGATGGAAAAGAAATTGACATCGTAGCAGATTCAATCTGTGTTCACGGTGACAACCCACAAGCAATTGAGTTCGTTAAAAATATTAGAAAAGGTTTAGAAGAAGAAGGCATTGTTGTTAAACCTTTAGTTGATTTCTTAAAATAGGAGGATAATCATGACAGAAAAAAAAGCTAACTGGTCGGTACTATTAGGTGCTGCATTTTTGATGGCAACATCTGCAATTGGACCAGGATTTATGACTCAAACTGCTACTTTTACAACAAGTCTTGGAGCAGACTTTGCAGCAGTAATTCTATTTTCAATTCTTATGTCTTATGTAGCGCAACTTAACGTATGGAGAGTAATTGCCGTTTCTAAAATGAGAGGGCAAGATATTGCAAATAAAGTTTTACCAGGTCTTGGATATGTAATAGCAATCCTAGTAGCACTTGGCGGTCTTGCATTTAACATCGGTAACGTTGGTGGAGCAGGACAAGGTCTTAATGTAATTTTTGGCATTGACATTAGAATCGGTGCAGCAATTGGTGGACTAATCGGAATCATCATTTTCTCATCTAAATCTGCAAGTACAGCAATGGATAAACTTACACAAGTTTTAGGTGCAGCAATGATTATACTTATAGCTTTTGTAGCTATAAAAACTAAACCTCCTGTTGGAGAAGCAGTTGCATCAGCTGTAGTTCCAAAGGGCGGATACAACTCAATCATCCCAGCAACTCTTACACTAATCGGTGGTACTGTTGGTGGATACATTGTATTCTCTGGTGGTCACAGACTTATTGATGCTGGTATCGTTGGTGAAGAACACTTACCAGATGTAAACAGATCAGCTTCTCTTGGAGTATTAGTAGCATTCATAGTTAGAGTACTTCTATTCCTAGCTATCCTTGGTGTTACAAAAATGGCTAATGCTGATATCGACCCTGATAACATCGCAGCTTCTTCATTTAAAGCAGCATCTGGTATCGTTGGTTACAAGATATTCGGTATAGTTTTCGCTTCAGCAGCTTTCACATCTGTTGTAGGGGCAGCTTATACTTCAGTATCTTTCTTAAAGACATTATTTAAACCAGTAGCTGAAAGAGAAAATTTAGTAACAATATTATTTATCGTTGTTTCAACAATAATATTTATATTTATCGGTCAACCACAAACTCTACTTGTTGTTGTAGGAACACTTAACGGATTTATCTTGCCGATAACTCTAGCAGTAATTCTTGTAGCATCTAAGAAGAAGAGCATTGTTGGAGACTATAAACACTCTAATTTACTTTTCGTTCTTGGCTGGATAGTAGTAGCTATTACAGCTTTCATGGGAATTAAGACATTAATAGGAAACCTTGGACTATAAAGAGAAAAGGAGAGTTAAATGTATAAAGAAATAAAATTTCTACCAGCAGGCGATAGTGCTCTAGTAATGGAATTTGGAGATACTATCGAAAAAGAAATTAACGCAAATATTGCAGCAGTGGTAGAAAATTTAAAAAAAGAAAAAGTAGACGGAGTAGTAGACATATTGCCTACTTACAGATCTATTTTAATCAACTATGACCCTATAAAATTAACTTTTAACGAGCTAGTTGATATATTAAATAACTTAAAAACAGGCGGAGCAGGAAATGTAAGTGAATATGTAAGGCTTGTAGAAATTCCTACACTTTATGGTGGAGAATATGGCCCTGATATCGCATTTGTTGCAGAGCACGCTAATATGAGTGAAGATGAAGTAATAAAAATTCACTCTGGAACAGATTATTTAGTTTACATGATGGGATTCATGCCAGGCTTTACTTACCTTGGAGGACTAGATGAAAGAATAGCAACACCAAGACTAAAGAGCCCAAGACTTAAAATTGAACCAGGGTCTGTAGGTATTGCATCTAACCAAACAGGTATGTATCCACTAGAATCACCTGGAGGATGGCAATTAATAGGACGAACACCTGTAAAACTATTCGACGAAACTGTAAACCCACCAGTATTCATCCAAGCTGGAGACTACATTAGATATGTCCCAATAACTGAAGATGAATATAACAAAATAAAAAAACAAGTAGACAACAAAGAGTACAAAGTCAAGATCGAGAAGGTTAAAAGGAGTGAGCTAAATGAGTAGTATTGATGTAATAAATGGTGGAATACTGACAACTATTCAAGACAGTGGAAGATATGGCTATCAAGAACTAGGCATTCCTACTTCTGGAGTTATGGACGATTACAACTATAAACTTGCTAACATTCTTGTTGGAAATGATTTAAAAGAGGCAGTCCTTGAAACAATTTATTTTGGACCAACTCTTAAATTTAACGAGGACTTAGTTATTGCACTAACAGGTGCAAACATGAGCCCAAAAATAAATGGAAAAGATGCTCCAATGTTTGAATCAATAGAAGTAAAAGCAGGAGACACTCTACAATTTGGCAAAATGAAAGAAGGCCTTAGAGGTTACATTGCTTTTGCAGGTTCAATTGATGTTCCCGTAGTAAACGGATCAAAGTCAACTCACATAAAAACAAAAATGGGTGGACTTGACGGAAGAGCATTAAAACCAAAAGATGAACTTAACATCATAAAACCAAAATCAAAACCAAAGATGAGAAAAATTCCTGCAAAATACTTGCCTAAATTCTCACACTTTAATATCTTAAGAGTTGTACTTGGACCACAAGACGATTACTTTACAGAAAAGGGAATCCACGATTTATTTAGATCTGGGGGATATCAAGTTACAAAAGAACTTGACAGAATGGGAATAAGACTTAAAGGTGAAAAGATTGAACACAAAGAAACTGCAGATATAATATCTGATGGTACAGCATTTGGTTCAATTCAAGTACCAGCAAACGGACAACCTATTATCCTATGTGCTGACAGACAAACAACTGGTGGATATACAAAAATAGGAACTGTAATAAGCGCCGACTTGCACAAATTAGCACACATGAACTTCCTTGACAAAATAGTTTTTGACAGAGTAAGTGTAGAAGAAGCAAATAAAATTGCAAGAGAATATGATGCACAGTTTAAGAAAATTATTGAGGAGTCAGTAATATGAAATTAAGTGAACTAGCAAAGATGAGCCCAAAAGAAGTAAGAGAACTTATTAGAAAAGGCGAAGTTAATGCGCCAACTTCTGGCATGAGTGAAGGATACTTGCAAGCAAACCTTGCAATACTTCCAAAAAAATATGCCTATGACTTCTTGCTATTTGCACAAAGAAATCCAAAACCATGTCCAATACTTGAAGTACTAGATGAAGGATCATCTCTTACAAAAATAATGGCAGATGGCGCGGATATAAAGACAGACGTGCCAAAATATAGAATCTATAAAAATGGAGAATATGAAAAAGAAGTAACTGATCTTAAAGACGTATGGCAAGATGACTTCGTAACATTTGTAATAGGATGCTCATTCTCCTTTGAAAAAGCAATGCTTGAAGCAGATGTACCTGTAAGACACATTGAAGACGAACACAATGTTCCAATGTATATTACAAATATAGAATGTGAAAGCGCAGGAGTATTCCACGGAAACACTGTAGTATCAATGAGACCTATACCTTATAAAGATGTAGTAAAAGCAACTACAGTAACAGCAAGATTCCCTGCAACACATGGTGCACCAATTCACATTGGAGACCCATCTGTAATAGGAATTAAAGACATTGACAAACCTGACTTTGGCGAAAGAAGTGAAATAAGAGAGGGCGAAGTGCCAGTATTCTGGGCTTGTGGAGTAACACCTCAAGCAGTGGCTATGGCATCTAAACCTGACATTATGATAACTCACGCACCAGGACATATGCTTATCTTAGATAAAAAAGACGCATACGTTTCAGTATTTTAATTAAATATAATTAGAAAGTAGAAAGATTTTGACTGAGCTTAATTGGTCAAAATCTTTTTTTGCTTACATGAATCCATGTAGAGTTGAAAAAATAAAAAATAGAACAAACGAAAAAAGGTATGATGCGAGACACGTCAGGGGCCGCTCGGCCAAGTGACGTTCCCCTGACATATCCTTTTTTCTATTTTTAAAGAATTTAAAAAACCTCTCGACCGTCATCCCGAGCTTGCCGAGGGATCTGCACCTTCTGGAGAAATAACCTCATCGTCTTAAAGAAAAAACCTCCCTACCGTCATCCCGAGCGAACGTGAAACGCGAGTCGAGGGATCTGCAAAGTTATCAAGCGAGAACTAATCGTCTTGACTAAAAAACCTTATGGAGATCCTTAAAAGAATAAAAAATAATTAAACAAACGAAAAAAGGTATGATGCGAGACACGCTCGAGGCCGCTCGGCCAAGCTAATGGTCTCTGCATCATATCCTTTTTTCTATTTATGAAGAATTTGGAAAACTTCCCGGTCGTCATCACGAGCGTTCTCTGAGGGATCTGCACCTTACGTAAAAAACCTAATTGTCTTAACGAGAAGTCTCTCACTCGTCATCTTGAGCGAGAGCTTTGCTCGAGTCGAAAGATCTGCACCTTCTGGAGAAACAACCTCATCGTCTTAAAGAAAAAATCTCCCACCCGTCATCCCGAGTGAGCGTGAAACGCGAGCCGAGGGATCTGCACCTTACTGAGAAATAACCTAATCATCTTAACGAGAAGTCTCTCACTCGTCATCTTGAGCGTAAAAAAATTCGTAAGAATTTTTTGAAGTCGAAAGATCTGCAACTTGTGAAGAAACAGCCCCATCGTCTTAAAGAAAAAACCTCCCACCCGTCATCCCGAGCTTGCCGAGGGATCTGCAAAGTCATCGAGCGAGAATTAATCGTATTAAAGAGACAATTTAAAGGAGAGACTCCAAAACACTTTTCTGTCAAGACGATAACACATCGTTCCCTAGTCTCCACAGATCCTTTATAGACCTAACAGAAATCTTTGATTTCGTTGTAGGTCTTATGCTGTAAGTGCGACTCCACTTCAGGCTATGCCTTCCGTTCCGCTCAGAATGACGTTGAATGGGATAGTTTTCTATATAAAGCCGATAAATCATAGGCGCAGTAGCGCTCTATTTAAGTCTCAACCTTTACACACCAGTCATCCCAAGCGAGCAAAGCGAGTCGAAAGATCTGCACCTTCTGGAGAAACAACCTCATCGTCTTAAAGAAACAACCTCCCGACCGTCATCCCGAGCTTGCCGAGGGATCTGCAAAGTAATCTAACGAGAACTAATCGTCTTAATGTAAAAGCGTAAAGGAGAAGACCTCAAAAACCCTTTCTCTTCAAAACGCCAACACATCACTTCCGCAACCCTATAGCTCCTTAAATTTTAATAGCTTCGTTTTACAATCTCTCTTTCCAATCCTTAGTCCCAACAACATCAAGGTAATATTTTCTCAATTAAAAATCCAAATTCCAACAAAATTGTACTTTTAAAGTATAAAATTTCAAAAAATTAATTAAATTTTACAAAAATTATATTAAATCAAAAAAACCTCAATCTTAAAACAGTGTTAATTAAAGCCTTTGTTTTTATTAAGTGTTGTTAAAGGAATTGTTACAAATTTGTTAAATTATCAAAGAATTGTTTAAAATTGTATTTTTGCGTTTTGTATGGGGTATAATCTAACCAAGGGAAAATGTTTTATATAATTAAAAAGGAGGTTAATCATGAAACATAAAAGACTCATAAGCTTATTGCTTGCAATGATTATGTTATTGGCAGTGCCAATTGGCGTATTTGCAGAAGACGGAACAGGTTCAGAAGCACCTGCAGCTGACACTACGTTTAAAGTAACGGTTAATGGTGGAACAACTGAAAATAACCCAGCAGCAGAAAATGATACAGTTACAATAAAAGCTAATGCTGCTGAACCAGGTAAAAAATTTGACAAATGTACTACTCAGTCTGACGAAGTTGTTTTTGCAAATGAAAATGACGAAGAAACAACGTTTAAAATGCCTGCTCATGAAGTGACTGTTACAGCAACTTATAAAGATAAAGATTATTCAATTGGCATGACTAAGGGTACGGCAACACCAACTAAAGCAGATGAAGGAGACCAAGTAACCATAGTTGCTAATACCCCAGAAGCGGGTGAAGAATTTGTTAAGTGGGAGGCAACAGGTATTACAATTGATAATCTAACTGAATCTACATTAACTTTTATAATGCCTGCTAACAATGTAACTTTTACAGCTACTTATGAGAAAATAACTTATAATGTAAATGTTGAAGGTGAAACAGCAAATCCAAATAAAGGAAAAATGGGAGAAGAAATAACATTAAAAGCTACAGTTCCAGAAGATAAAGATTTTGTTAAATGGAATGTAACTAGTGATAATGTGGAATTAAGAGATTCCAACAAAGAAGAAACAACATTCACAATGCCAGCTGGTGACGTAAATATTACAGCTGTATTTAAAAATAAATCAGAACCAGCACAAAAATATGATATAACAGTAAATAGTGATGGAAATGGTACAGCAAAAGCAAATCCTGCAACAGCTGCAAAGGATGAAACTGTTACATTAACAGCTGAACCAAATTCTGGTTATAAATTTAAAGAGTGGAAAGTTATTACACCTACAAGTTTATCAATTAAGAATGATAAGTTCACAATGCCAGGAGAAGAAGTAGAAGTTAAAGCTATATTTGAAAAGAAATCTACTCCATCTACAAAAGAACGTTTATATATCAGAGATGAATATGTAAGTGGAAATTATGTATATGGTTATGTTGAAGATGAAGACGACTACAGAGTAAAAAATGCAACTGTAACTGCATACGACAGATATGACGACAAAGAAATTGACAACGATAAAACTGATTCTAATGGTAAGTTTAAGATTTGGATAGGCGACAGATATTATAGGGATTACGACTATTATTATGATGGATATTACTTCGACAGAAGCGATGTAAAATATGATAGCAATGACGATCCATATATCAGCACTTCTAATGGTAGAAAATGGTTACCATCTGACTGGAGTTCAAAATATTATAGAAGCGGTAGAAGATATTATGATTATGATATTTATCTAATTGCAGAAAAAACTGGATATCATGACTCTAGTAAATATTATCTAGATGACAAATATTATGACGATTATTGGCACGACGGAAAATATTACAATGGTAAATATTCTCTAACTCCATCAATCGAATCAGCTTATGCTGGTGAAAAGAATGTTAAGGGTAGTGCAGGAGACTATGCAGACATTACAGTTTATGACGATGACGGATATAAACTTGGTACTGCAACTGCAGATAGAGATGGAGACTTCACTGTATATCTAGACAGAGCTTTAAAATATGGTGAAAAGATTAAAGTTGAAGCTAAAGACGGAAGTCGTTATTCTAGCTCTACAACTTACACTGTAAAATATAAAGACAGTACAGATGTTACAAGCTTTGTAAGACCTGCTTACATCAAGGGTTATCCAGATGGAACATTTAAACCAGGTGCAACTATTACAAGAGCAGAAGCTGTTAAGATGTTTGTTGGACTAATCAATAACGGCAAGGACGTTGCTCACAGTTCTAATACAGGATTTAGCGACGCAGATAACATGTGGTATTCAAGTGTTATTAAATACGCAGTGGATAAAGGTTATATCAAAGGATATGGCGACGGAACATTTAAACCAAATGAAGAAATTACTAGAGCAGAATTTGCTGCAATGATTTCTAAATTTGTTGACAAGGGATATCCAGGAAGCACAAACTTTAAGGACATCAAGGGCCACTGGGCATCTGATGCAATAAGTGCTCTTTATGGCAACAAGAACATTAAAGGTTATCCAGACGGAACATTTAAACCAAATTCTAAACTAACAAGAGCAGAAGCTGTTACTATTTTAAACTCTGTATTTGGCAGAGACACTAGAGTAAATTCTCTATACAACATCAACACTTCTGGACTAAAGACATTTAGTGATGTTTCTAGTGGATACTGGGCATATTATGAAATTCTAGATGCTTCAAACACTCACTCAACTTCTAAAGTTGGCACAGATGGATTTGAAGTTTGGAAATAATTAAAAAAAATAACAAGGGGTCTTGATGGCCCTTTGTTTTTTTATTGCAATAAAGGGTATATAAATTAAAAGAAATATTTTAAAATTATTTTAGGATAATTATGGAATATAGAAGGAAAGGAGATTTATTTATGAAAATATTAGTTCCTATTGATGGCTCTAAGAGTTCAGCTAAATGTATTGAAGTTGCAAGAGGTATGGGAGAAAAGTTAGAGGCAGATTTGATTATACTTACTGTCACTCCTGAAACATCAGTCTTTGAACAATATCCTGCAAACTTTGCATACACTTTGGAAGTTGAAAAGGCAAATGTGGAAAGAGCTGAGTCAATTTTAAAGGATGCTGAAAATGAATTGTCAGATTATCCATATGGAGTGGAGACATATTACACAACAGGAAGTCCAAGTGAACAAATTTGTACTTTCTCTGAAGACAAAGACGTAGACCTTATTGTTATGGGTAACCGTGGACTAGGAGCATTTTCTAGAACTCTCCTTGGATCTGTTTCAAACAAGGTATTAAACCACTCAAGAAAATCTGTATTAGTTGTTAAGGCTGATATTTAAAATTATTAAAATTAATAGATTGGGATGAAGAGGCTTCGGCCTCTTTTTTCTTTGCTTTGGGTAGCGTATACTTCGTTATTCTGAGCGAGAGCTTCGCTCGAGTCGCTGTGTACCCTGAAGGGTGAAAGAGTCTGCACTTTTAGGGGAAACAACATAAGCGTCTTAATGAAAAAGCCTGCCCCTCATCATCTTGAGCGAAAGAAAATTCACAAGAATTTTCTGAAGCCGAAAGATCTGCAAAGCGGTCTAGCGAGAATTATTTGTCTGAAAAAAATGACGTATAGGAGAATTACTCCAATGCACAACTTGGTCAAAACGACAACACATCGCTTTCTCTACCCTACAGATCCTTCGACTCACTTCGTTCGCTCAGGATGACGCCCTCACACTCCGTCATTCTGAGCGAGAGCTTTGCTCGAGTCGAAGAATCTGCACCTTTTAGAAGAGACAGCCTAAGCGTCTTAACAAGAAAACCTCACTGAGAAAACTCCAAAACTCGTTCGTATTAAGACGACCGCACATCGCCACATCTACTCTACAGATACTTCGACGCGGAAAATAAATTTTCCTTGCTCAGAATGACGTATGAAGAGGTGTCTTCCATATAACGTGTACAAATCATAGGCACAGTAGTGACCTATTTGAGCCTCGACCTCTACACTCCGTCATCTTGAGCGAAAGAAAATTCACAAGAATTTTCTGAAGTCGAAAGATCTGCACCTTTAAGGGAAACAGTCTAAGCGTCTTAATAAAAAAGCGTGAGGGAGGATTACTCCAAGACATTTTTGCAATAAGACGAAAACACATCACAAGAATACTCTACAGATCCTTCGACGCGGAAAATAAATTTTCCTTGCTCAGGATGACGTATGAAGAGGTGTCTTCCATATAACGTGTACAAATCATAGGCACAGTAGCGAACTATTTGAGCCTCAACTTCTACACTCCGTCATCTTGAGCGGAAAAAATCCGTAAGGATTTTTGGAGTCGAAAGATCTGCACTTTTAGGGAAAACAACATAAGCGTCTTAATAAAAAAGCGTGAGGGGGGATTACTCTAATACACTTTTAAAATAAGACGAAAACACATCGCAAGAATACTCTACAGATCCTTTATAGACCTAACAGAAATCTTTGATTTCGTTGTAGGTCTTATGCTGTAAGTGCGACTGCGCCTCATGCTTCGCATTCGTCTCCACTCAGGATGACGACCCCACACTCGTCATCTTGATTAGATAACTTTAAGGGGCATTACTCCAAAATTCTTTTTCAATAAGACAAACACATCACCCCAAAAGTTTTATTTTAATAATAATTTATTTAATTAAATCAAAATTATATTAAATAATTTTTTCGGAATGTTATTAATCTATTATTCTTTTTCGGCTGCTTTTGTTATCTTTTTAACTTAAAAGCTTTATTTATTTTAACTTTAAGTAGACGGAGGGCAATTTTTTTTAATTTTTATGCTTTTATTTTTGTCTTGATAAGGCCCCTGAAAGCGTTAATTTAAAAGTATTTGTTGAAAAACACTCAATTAGTGTTATAATATAAACGATGGTATGTTAATTAAATAACATTCTTTATAAAATTTGTTAGGGGGATATTAGAATGGATTTTAGAATGGATAAGGAACATCTACTTTTAAAACAAATGTATGAGCAATTTGCTGAAACTGAAGTAGAACCTATTGCTGCAGATGTAGATGCAACAGAAGAAGTTCCTATGGAAAATGTTAAAAAGCTAGCTAGATACGGATTTTTCGGAATTCCATTTCCAAAAGAATATGGTGGCCAAGGAGCTGACTATTTAGCATATGCAATGGCAGTAGAAGAACTTTCTAAAAAATGTGCTACTACTGGTGTTATTGTTTCTGCACATACTTCACTATGCTGTGCACCAATTTACGAAAATGGTACTGAAGAACAAAAACAAAAGTATCTTCCAGATCTTCTTTCAGGAAAGAAAATCGGAGCATTCGGACTTACTGAACCAGGTGCAGGTACTGATGCAAGTGGACAAAGAACAACAGCTGTTTTAGATGGCGACGAATATATACTTAATGGTTCAAAAATATTTATTACAAACGCAGGATTTGCTGATGTATTTATCGTTATTGCAATGACTGACAGATCTAAAGGAAACCACGGAATTTCTGCATTCATCGTTGAAAGAGGAACTCCAGGATTTACTGTTGGTGAACCTGAAGACAAAATGGGAATTAGAGGTTCTTCAACTTGCGAACTTATTTTTGAAGACTGCAGAATTCCTAAAGAAAATCTTCTTGGTAAAGAAGGTAAAGGATTCAAGATTGCTATGAAGACTCTTGATGGTGGTAGAATTGGTATCGCTTCTCAAGCTCTTGGAATTGCTGAAGGTGCAATTGATGCAACTGTTGAATATACTAAAGAAAGAAAACAATTTGGAAGAAGAATTTCTCAATTCCAAAATACTCAATTTGAACTTGCTAATATGAAGACTGATGCTGATGCAGCAAAGCTTCTTGTTTACAGAGCAGCAGATGCTAAACAAAATGGCGAAGCATACAGCCACTACGCAGCTATGGCAAAATTATTTGCAGCTGAAGCAGCAAGTGATATTACTAGAAGATGTCTACAATTATTCGGTGGATACGGCTACACTAGAGACTATCCAATCGAAAGAATGATGAGAGATGCTAAGATTACTGAAATCTACGAAGGTACTTCTGAAGTTATGAGAATGGTAATCTCTAGCTGGATGGGCGTTAAATAATTGGAGGGAGTATTATAAATGAATATAGTAGTATGTATTAAACAAGTACCCGACACTAATGAAGTTAGACTAGATCCTGTTACTAACACACTTATTAGAGAAGGTGTACCTAGTATTATAAACCCTGACGATAAAGCAGGACTTGAAGTTGCTCTTAGACTTAAAGATGAAAATCCAGATGATGTTAAAGTTACAGTTCTTTCAATGGGACCTCCACAAGCAGATGCTGCTCTTAGAGAAGCTCTAGCTATGGGAGCTGACGATGCTATTCTTGTAAGTGACAGAGCTTTTGGTGGAGCTGATACTTGGGCTACATCATGTACAATCACTGCAGCCCTTGAACACCTTGATTTCGACCTAATCGTATGTGGTAGACAAGCTATCGATGGAGATACTGCACAAGTAGGTCCACAAATTGCTGAACACATTGGTGTGCCACAAGTTTCTTATGTTGAAAAACTTGAACTTGATGAAGATAAAAAAGGTGTTACAGTTGAAAGACAATACGAAGACAGATATCACACAATCAATGTTAAGTTCCCATGCCTAATCACTGCTATTACTGAACTTGCAGAACCTAGATACATGAGCGTTGGTAAAATCTTTGAAGCTTACCAAAAAGAAATTCCTGTTTGGGGTCTTGAAGATATTAAAGACAAACTTGATCTTTCTAATATCGGACTTAAAGGATCTCCTACAAGAGTTAAAAAATCATTCCCTAAACAAGGTAAAGGTAAGGGAGTTCTTCTTACAGACTTAACAGCAGACGAAGCAGCACAAGCAATTGTTGCTAAGCTTCAAGAAAAGTATATTATCTGATGGGGGTTATGAAAATGAGTAAAGATGTATTTGTATTTGTAGAACAAAGAGATAATAAACTTGAAAAAGTAGGTATAGAACTTCTAGGTAAAGCAAGAGAACTTGCTGACAATCTAGGACAAGATGTAGTTGCAATGCTTATCGGCGAAAATGTAAAAGAACACTCTGATATTCTTATTAAACACGGCGCTGACAAAGTTATTGTTATTGAAGATGAAATGCTTAAAGAATATGTTACTGAACCATATGCAAAAGCAGTTACTGCTGTAATTGAAAAATATGATCCTGAAATTGTTCTATTTGGAGCTTCTTCAATTGGACGTGACCTTGCTCCAAGACTAGCAGCAAGAATTCACACAGGACTTACTGCAGACTGTACTAAACTTGATATCGAAGAAGAATCTAAACTTCTTCTTATGACAAGACCAGCTTTTGGTGGTAACCTAATGGCTACTATCGTTTGTGAAAACTTTAGACCTCAAATGGCTACAGTTAGACCAGGCGTTATGCAAGCAATGGATGCTGATGATTCAAGAACTGGAGAAGTTATTGAAGAAAAAGTTGAATTCACTGATGAAGATATGAATGTTAAAATTGTTAACATTGATAAACACGAATCTAAGAAAAAAGATATCACAGAAGCAGCTATCCTTGTTTCTGGTGGACGTGGAATCGGTGGACCAGAAGGATTTGGACCTCTTCAAGAACTTGCTGAAACACTTGAAGCTGAAATTTCTTCTTCAAGAGCAGCAGTTGATGCTGGATGGATCACAAAAGATCACCAAGTTGGACAAACTGGTAAAACAGTTAGACCAGAACTTTATTTCGCAATGGGTATTTCAGGAGCAATCCAACACTTAGCTGGTATGGAAGATTCTGATCTAATCATCGCTGTTAATAAAGACGCTGATGCTCCAATCTTCGAAGCAGCTGACCTTGGAGTTGTTGGAGATATCAACGCAATTGTTCCAAAGCTTACTGAAGCTATTAAAAGAGAACAACAAATTAAAGCTGAAATTTAATTTAATATAAAAAAATGAGAGGCCTCGTGCCTCTCTTTTGTTTATAGAATCTGCTGGGAAACTCTTAGCAGATTTTTTATTGCATAAATTTTTCTATTAATTTTTTTGCGGACTCTTTTGGCGATGAGTTATCTAAAGTAAAATCATATCCTGAATTTTTTAGTTTATAGGAGATGTCGTAATAATTTTTGATAAGGTCTTCTATAATCACTTCGTATTCTTCGGTGTCTATTAATTCTTTATACTTTGCCACTCTTTTTTTGCCGATAAACTTTGAGAGTTCTTCTAAAGATTTTGACAAGCTCTTTTTAAAGTGCTCGTCATAATTTACATACTCATCCTTAATATTTTTAACTCTCTTATCGATTGGAAGTGTGACGAGAACCTGCGCCCCGTCGTTATAGTAACTGTCGTGAAGCGTCTTGGGAACAAATAACTTGCCGATTTTATAGGACTCACATTCGACGAATACATATTTTCCGCTGAAGCTTTCGAATTTATTTTCGATTAGAGCCTCGAAGTCTTTTTGCGAAGGTTGGATGTTTTCTTCTAGATTTCCCAAAAGGGAGCCTCTGTGACTTGCGAGTTCTTCTAAATTTAGTACATTTGCGCCTAGCTTCTCAAGCTCTTTTAATATTTTTGTCTTGCCCACGCCTGTGTATCCATTTAAGTTTATGAACTTAAAGTTTTTGGAATATTCTTCCAAGTTTTTCATAATATATTTTCGATAAGATTTGTAGCCGCCCTTTAATTTGTATACTCCCATTGATAGCGAATTTAAAAGATAAAATGGCGCAGTTGAACGGTAGCCTCCCCTTGAACAGTAAAGAACTATATCTTTTTCTTTTGCATTATCTGCTATAAAATTAAAAAACTCTGGGAGTCTGTCGCTTGCATACTTTACGGCTTCTTTTTTTGATTCTAAAACCTCTCCGCTGTCGTAGAGGATGCTGACATTTTTGTGTTCTTCTGTGTTTAGAATTGGAAAGTTCACGCTTCCGATTATTTTTGCTCCTTCGTGCTCTGTTTCAGATCTCATATCTATTAAGAGTGGATTATTTAATTTTTTTATTTCTTCGTAATTTATTTCTTTATTCATGTTTTTATTATAGTCACTTTATTTTTAAAGTTCAAATCTTATGTATTATTAAGTTTTTAATATAAAATTAATAGATGACAAGTTAAATAAAATTTATGGTAAAATTCTATATAGGGAAAACTCCTATGATTATATTAACTTTATAAAAATTCTAAGGAGTAGTAATATATAAGAGGTGATGTAATGAAAAAAATTAAAATAGCTTTTTTGGCATTTCTTTTAATTTTTGTAACGGGCTGTTCTAAAAAAGAGGCCAAGGTCGAAAGATATACGTCTCAATTTTATGAAACTTTTGACACAGTTGTTGATGTTACTATATATTCTGATGACGAGAACTTTGCCATAGAAAATTTAAAATATACAGAAGATAGGTTTAAAGAGCTTTCAATGCTCTTTGACAATTACAAGAGTTATCCGAACCTTGCAAATGTAAAAACTATAAATGAAAACGCAGGGATAAAACCAGTTGTAGTTGATGATGTTTTATACGAACTTATTAAAGAATCTATTGATAACTATCACAATTATTCAAAGAAGAACAACATTGCTCTTGGACCAGTGATTGATACATGGAACGCATATAGGGATCTTTATGACGAAGGAAGGACAAAGGAAGAAGTAAAAGCAGTTACAGGCTCATACATTCCAGATAAAGAGATGCTCGAGGGCTTTAAAAATGATTTGAATGTTGATAATATAAAGCTAGATGATGAGGAGAAATCTGTATACATTGACAGTGGAATGAAAATAGATCTTGGGGCGACAGCAAAGGGATATGCCACTGAGCTTGTTGCAAAAGAGCTTGAAGAAAGGGGCGTTAAGTCCTGTATAATTTCAGCTGGTGGAAATGTTAGAGTAATTGGAGAGCCAGGAGACGGACGAGACACATATAAGATTGGCATCCAAAACCCAGATCTTTCAAGTTCAAATAAAGCAATTGCTGTAATGAGACTTAAGGGCGATGTGGCAGCTGTTACAAGTGGAGATTATCAGAGATTTTTTGAAGTAGACGGAGTGAGATACCCTCACATAATTGATCCAGACACACTTGAGCCTTCACACAGAATAAAGTCTCTTACTGTAATAAATAAAGACTCAGCTCTTGCTGACTTTTTGTCAACAGCAGGATTTAACTCAACCAATGAAGAGATAGAAAAGTTATCGATTCTCACAGACTCTGGAATAATTTGGGTCGATGAAAAGGGCGATCTTCACTACACAAAGAACGCAGAAGAGTATTTAGAAAAATAGGTGCATAATGAGAAACAACACTCGCGGATTAATTTTTCACTTTTTAATTGTCGCAATAGTTTTTGCAATTTCTTTTGTAATTAACTTAAGCGAAAGTGTGAGAAATTTAGTTTATGGAAATTTAATATTTAAAATCGTATTTGTATTCTTGATAGTGCTCTTGTACTACAATTTTGGCAAGGGACTTTCTAAAAAGAATGCAAAGTCACTGGATTTTTTTGCAGGTAATTTGATTTTTTTAATTGGAATAATTCTATTTGCCTTTGCATTTTTGGGAATGGGAATGGACTTTTTTGATAAACCAATTGGATCATCTTATTGGAAGTTTCCAGTGGAGCTCTTTCTAATGCCACAGGTTTATGCGATAAAAGTTTTGGGCATAGATTATAATATACTTAGCTTTTTAGTATCTGCTCTTATTCCTGGGTTTATTTATGGATTTAGCATAAAAAATTCTAGAAACAAGATGATGAGGCGAAAGAGACAGATGAGAAACAGAAAAAATTCACCAAATAGGAGGGTGTAGATGTATAAATATAATTCCGAAGAACTTTATGAATACACTGTCGAAAAACTAAGAGGTGTTGGAGTTGAACTAGAAGAGATTGCAGAAATAGTTCAGGAACTTCAAAAACCTTATATACCTGATCTTTCATTAGACAGATGTTTGGAAAGTGTAAAGAGTGTAATCTCAAAAAGAGAATCTATTCACGCGATACTAACAGGTCTTGCAATCGACGAGATGTGCGAGAAGAATCTACTTGATGAACCTCTTCAATCAATTATCTATGACGATGAAGGTCTATATGGAATTGATGAGATATTGCCACTTGGCATAATAAATATGTATGGCACAATTGGACTTACAAATTTTGGTTATCTCGACAAGAAAAAAATTGGCGTAATCGACGAACTCGACAAGAAAAAGAGGACTGACAAAGTCACAACTTTTGCCGACGACTTAATCGCTGCAATAGCAGCTGCAGCAGCTGCAAGAATTGCACACTCAAATCAAAAATAAATTAGCTCCCTTCGAGGAGTTTTAGATTCTCGACAAAGCTCAAAAAATCTTATCTCATTACAGAAATTGGAAAGGTTCATGCTTTTGCAAATCTGAAAATCACAAACTCGCTTACGCTCAAACAGTGTGATTTTTATGCGTTTGCTTCAAGTTGAACTTTCTACAATTTCTTCCATAGGATAAGATTTTTTTAGAGCTTTGTTACTTTGTCATCAGTCTGTAGCTCCCTTTGGGGAGTTTTTTATTTTTTAAAGAGTAAAACTCTACTCCTACAATTAAAACCAAGTAAAGTCTTAGGTTTTAAATTTTCTTAAGTTAAGATTAAATATAAAATATTGTTCCATTAGTATAGATTGTGAAGATAATCACAAAATGATTGAAGAAAGCTTAGTATAATGTTAAACTAACTATATAGAAATCTTTAGGAGGCAATATGAAAGTAACTATATGTATGGGAGCAAGATGTACCTTGATGGGTGCAAATGCTATTTATGATGCAGTAGAGTATTTACAAGAGCAACTTTGTGGACCAGACTCAGAACTTTGCTCTGCGGAAAATTTAGAGGTTGAATTTGCACATTGCATGAACTATTGCAAGAGTCACGAAATTAACCAGGCCTCACCTGTTGTAATCGTCGATGACGAGATTATGTTTAAAGCAACAGCACAAGAGGTCAGTGAGAAAATACTTAACAAACTAAGAATAGATAAATAAAAAGATTGAGGAAGAAACGATGAAAGAAATTTATGGTACTCTTGTAGATATTAGGAGAAAAGTTTTTGCTGAAGTAGCACGAATTGCTTATAACGATTTAGATATATCTGCACTTGAAGACTCAAGCTATAGAATTGTGCCAGGTGAGGTTGCAAAATATAGAGGAGATATATTTAGAGAAAGAGCAGTCGTAGACGAAAGACTAAGGCTTGCAATGGGCCTTGATGTTAGAGAGATTGGTGTATTTAAAAAGATAACTGACGGATTCGACAAGGTTGATATTGACACAAACGCATACGAAAAACCACTTATAAACGTAATTAAATTTGCCTGCGAAGCCTGTCCAGAAAAATCTTACTATACTACAAATAATTGTAGAAATTGCCTAGCTCACCCTTGTACAAATGTGTGTCCAGTTAACGCCATATCAATGGGTAAACACGGATCAATAATTGATGATGAAAAATGTATAAGATGCGGAAGATGTAAAGACGCATGTCCATATAGCGCAATAGTAATGTATGAGAGACCTTGCGCAGCAGCTTGTGGAGTTAACGCAATTGGTTCAGATACATATAACCGTGCAGATATTGATCAAGACAAGTGTGTGGCTTGTGGAAGATGTATTGCAGAATGTCCATTCGGAGCAATATCTGATAAGACACAGATTTTCCAACTTATAAAAGCAATTAAATCAGGCAAAAGAGTATATGGGGCAATAGCACCATCATATATTGGACAGTTTGGTATGACAACAAGTCCTGAACAAATAATAGAAGCAATTAAGATGCTTGGATTTGTGGATGTAATTGAAGTTGCACTTGGAGCAGACTTAACAACTCTACACGAAGCAAAAGAATACTTGGAAAGAGTTCCAGAGGACATTCCATTTATGGGAACAAGCTGTTGCTTCTCTTGGACTCTAATGATTAAAAATGAATTCCCAGAGTTTTATGATCAAGTATCAGACTCAGGTTCACCTATGAGATATACTGCAGAATACATTAAGGCAAAGGACCCAGATGCAGTTGTAGTATTCATTGGACCATGTACATCTAAAAAACTTGAGGCAATTGATACAAAAGTTCAGTCTGATGTTGACTTTGTAATAACATTCGAAGAACTGATGGGAATGTTTGTTGCAAAAAATATCGAGCCATCAGAGATAAAAATTGAAAAAGATGACGACGATGCATCAGCTCTTGGACGTGGATATCCAATTGCAGGTGGAGTTGCTCAATCTGTAAAAGTTGTTGCAGAAAAACTTGACCCATCTAGAGAAATTCACATTCAAGGAGCAAATACATTATCAGAATGTGCAAAGATGCTAAAAATTGCAAAAGCAGGAAAGCTCGATGGATATTTACTAGAAGGAATGGCTTGCCCAGGCGGATGTATCGCAGGAGTAGGAACAATAACTTCTGTAAACAGGGTTAAGAGACAAATCGAAAAATACAAGAAAGATTCAAGCTACGAAACACCGCTTGAAAATGTAAAAATAGAAGAAGAAAGAAAATTAATTTAACATAAAAATTCCCCAAAAATATTGACAAGCATGGACTTTTAGTCTAAAATGTAGGTCATGTTTAAAAAGCCCCGGAATATTTTTAAACAAATTAGGAGGAAAATTCATTGAAAAGCTACATGGCTAAAGCAAATGAAGTTGAAAGAAAATGGTATGTTATTGATGCAGAAGATGTAGTATTAGGTAGACTTGCATCTGAAGTTGCAGCAATTTTAAGAGGTAAAAAGAAACCGACATTTACACCACATGTTGACTGTGGAGACTTTGTAATCGTAGTTAATGCAGACAAAGTTAAATTAACTGGTGACAAGCTTAACCAAAAAGCTTATGTTTACCACACAGGATATCCAGGTGGAAGACGTGAAATTCTATATTCCGAAATGATTCAAAAGAGACCTGAAAAAGTTATTGAACTTGCTGTTAAAGGTATGCTACCAAAAAACAGACTTGGCAGAAAAATGTTCACTAAACTTAAGGTATACGCTGGAAGCGAGCACCCACACGCTGCTCAACAACCAGAAGTTATCGAATTATAATAGGAGGTAGAAGATGGCTAACATTCAATACAGAGGAACAGGAAGAAGAAAGACATCCGTTGCTCAAGTAAGACTTTTACCTGGCAATGGAAACTTCACAATTAACAACAAAGATATCGAAAATTACTTTGCATTTGAAACTCTTAGAACAGTTGCAAAAGAACCACTTGAACTAACAGATACACTAGGCTCATTTGACGTAATCGTTAAAGTTGAGGGCGGTGGATTCACTGGACAAGCAGGTGCAATTAGACACGGTATTGCAAGAGCTCTTGTAGAAGTAGACCCAGAATATAGAGCAGTTCTTAAAAAAGCTGGCTACATGACAAGAGATCCGAGAATGAAGGAAAGAAAGAAATACGGTCTTAAAAAAGCAAGACGTGCTCCACAATTCTCAAAAAGATAATTATTATACAAAAACCTTGGTACACCAACCCAAGGTTTTTTTATTGCCATTTTTTATATGGATTTTTGAAAATATAAATGAATCCCTATCTTTGTCTCAAGTTATAAAGTTTAATTTCACTTTAGCTTTCTTATTTATTTACATAAAAGTAAAAAATTTTATAAGGCGATAAAGATGAGCTTATTACTTGATGTAACCTTTAGTTTTTATTTATTATACCGTCATATTTATTTATTTTGTCATATCACTACACATAATCTGAAATATGGTATATAATTATTCATAAATATTTTACTTTAAACCAGTAGGGAGGAAAAGTATGCGAAAATTTAAACGTATTTTAGTTGCAAATCGTGGCGAGATTGCCATTAGAGTTTTTAGGGCTTGTCGTGAGCTTGGCATAAGATCTGTTGCGATTTATTCTGAAGAGGACAGTCTTTCTCTTTTTAGGACTAAGGCAGATGAGTCCTATTTAATTGGTAAGGACAAGTCACCGCTTGAGGCTTATCTCGACATTGACGAGATTATTAATTTGGCAAAGAATAAGGGTGTCGATGCAATTCACCCAGGTTACGGATTCTTGTCAGAAAATCCTGAGTTTGCACGCAAGTGCGAAGAAGAGGGCATCACTTTTATTGGACCAAAGTCAGATGTAATGAGAAAGCTCGGAGATAAAATCACATCAAAAATCGTTGCAAAAGAAGCGGGCGTTGCCACTATTCCTGGAATCGAAAAGCCAATTCAATCTGAAGAAGAGGCCAAAAAGTTTGCGAAAATGGCAGGATACCCTGTGATGATTAAGGCAGCTGCCGGCGGCGGTGGACGTGGAATGCGTATTGTTGAGACTGAAGATGATTTGATTGAAAAGTTTAGATCAGCAAAGAGTGAGGCAAAAAAAGCATTTGGCGACGACTCAATGTTTATCGAAAAATATCTAAATAAACCAAAACACATTGAGGTTCAAATTTTGGGAGACGAACATGGAAATGTGGTTCACCTTTTTGAAAGGGACTGTTCAATTCAAAGAAGACACCAAAAGGTAATTGAATACACTCCTGCATTCTCACTTCCTAAAAAAGTTCGTGAAGATATTTGTAACGACGCACTTAAGATTGCAAATTCAATTGGCTATTCCAACGCGGGAACTGTTGAATTTTTAGTGGACTCAGACCTAAATCACTTCTTCATCGAGGTAAACCCAAGAGTTCAAGTTGAACACACAGTTACAGAAATGTGTACAGACATAGATATTGTTCAGTCACAAATTTTAATTGCAATGGGCTATCCGCTAGATAGCGATGAGATTGGAATTAAGTCACAAGATGACATCAAGATGAACGGCTATTCAATTCAGTGTCGTGTAACTACAGAAGATCCGCTAAACAACTTTATGCCGGACACTGGTCACATCAATTTATACAGATCTTCTTCAGGTTTTGGGGTGCGTCTTGACGGAGGAAACGGCTTTACTGGTGCTGTAATTTCACCATATTACGACTCTCTACTAGTAAAGGTTATAACTCATGCAAGGACATGGGAAGACACAATTAGAAAGGCAAAGAGAAGTCTAAGCGAGCTAAAAATTGGTGGAGTAAAGACAAATATTGGATTTTTGTTAAATGTTTTAAATACAGAAGAATTTTTGCACGGAACCTGCGACACTGGTTTTATAGAATCACACCCAGAACTTTTTGAAATTCAAAGTTCAAAAGATAAAGAGCTAAGGCTCATGAGAATTTTGGGAAACAGAATTGTAAATGACCCAAACACTCTACCTAAAAACTTCGACGTGCCAAAGGTGCCTGAGTTTGAAAGAGAAAACTTTAAAGGCATGAAGCAAATTTTTGAAGAAAAAGGTCCAGACGGCCTTAAGGATTATGTATTAAACGAAAAGAGACTTCTTCTTACTGATACAACTATGAGGGATGCTCATCAGTCACTTATGGCAACTAGAATGAGATCAAAAGATTTAATTAAAATTGCAGAGGCAGAAAACTACAACATGAAAGAGCTCTTCTCTGTTGAAATGTGGGGAGGTGCAACATTTGATGTTTGCTACAGATTCCTACACGAAGATCCATGGGAAAGACTAAGAATTTTGCGTGAAAAAATGCCAAACATGCTCCTTCAAATGTTAATTCGTGGAAACAACACAGTTGGTTACAAAAACTATCCAGATAATGTTGTCAAAAAATTTATAAAAGAATCTTCTAAGGAAGGCATCGACGTGTTTAGAATTTTCGACTCACTAAACTGGCTTCCAGGAATGCAACTTTCAATCGATGAAGTTTTAAAAAACGGCAAAATTGCAGAAGCAACAATGTGCTACACTGGCGATATCTTAGATGAATATAGAGATAAATATTCTTTAGAGTATTATGTAAACTTCGCAAAAGAACTTGAAAAAACTGGTGCGCATATTATTGGAATAAAGGATATGTCTTCACTTTTAAAACCTTATGCAGCTAAGAAGTTAATCAAGGCTTTGAAAGATGAAATTTCAATTCCAATTCACCTTCACACACATGACACAACAGGTAACGGCGTTGCGACAATTTTAAATGCAGCTGAAGCTGGTGTTGATATAGTTGACACTGCAGTAAACTCAATGAGTGGGCTTACTTCTCAGCCTGCACTTAACTCAGTCGTTGCAGCACTTGAAAATACAGATAGAGAAACTGGAATAGATCTTGACAAGGCAGAGGAGATTTCAAAATACTGGGCAGCAGTTAGACCAGTTTATGCAAACTTTGAATCTGATTTAAAATCAGGATCAACAGAAATTTATAAATACGAAATTCCTGGCGGACAATACTCTAACTTAAAGCCACAAGTTGAATCTTTTGGACTTGGTCACAAGTTTAAAGAAGTTAAAGAAATGTACAAAAACGTCAACGAAATGGTTGGAGACATTGTAAAAGTTACACCTTCATCAAAGATGGTGGGTGACTTTGCAATATTTATGGTACAAAATGAACTTACTCCAGAAAATATTTTGACAAAGGGCAAGAACCTAGACTATCCAGACTCAGTAATGACTTACTTTAGAGGTATGATGGGTCAGCCTTATGGAGGTTTTCCTAAAGAGCTTCAAAAGATGGTATTAAAGGGTGAGGTGCCAATTACAACTCGTCCAGGTGAACTTTTAGAAGATGAAGACTTTGACGCAATCAAGAAACATTTGGAAGATAAGGGTATTGAACCAGAAGAGAGAGATTTAATTTCATCTGCACTTTATCCAAAAGTTTTTGACGATTACATCGACTATATTAAAGAAAATGGCGAAGTTACAAGGATGGGTTCAGATGTATTCTTCCACGGACTTATGGAAGGCGAAACTTCTGAAATTGAAATTGAAGAAGGAAAGACTCTAATCGTAACTCTAATAGAAATTGGAAAACTTCTAGAAGATGGAACTAGAAACCTAACTTTTGAAATTAACGGTTCAAGAAGAACTATAAATATTAAGGATGAAACTGTAAAAAATATTTCAGCAAATGTAGACGAAAAAATTTATGCAGATCCATCTAATGAAAAAGAAATCGGATCATCAATTCCAGGCAAAATCGTAAAAGTTTTAATTAAAGAGGGCGACGAAGTTAAAAAAGGCGACACACTTTTCATTGCAGAGGCTATGAAGATGGAGACAAGCATAGTTGCCAATGCATCTGGAAAAATAAAATCAGTTTATATTAAAGAAAACGAAGATGTTGAAAGTGGAGAACTTTTAGCAGTTCTTGAATAAGTGCGTGGGGCTTTGGCTCCACGTTTTTTATTTTAAAGGCTCATTGAATAAAGAATTTTCTCTCGGGTAAATATTTAAAGAATAAACCGAGGTGATGGTATTGAAAAAACTTTATAGGTCAAGAGACGACAGGATGATTGCAGGTGTTTGCGGAGGTATTGCCAAGTACTTTGGTATCGACTCTACAATTGTAAGAGTTATAACTTTTCTTTTAATAATCCCAGGAGGACTTAGCATTTGGGTCTACATTGCTATGGCTCTTATTATTCCTCTTGAACCTGAGAGAAGACTAAACGAGGATAATTTCACTGGGGACGAGAGAGAATTTGAGGATATTTACAAAAAATCAAAGAAGAAAAAAGAATCGGAAGAAGATTTTTATTAAGAGGCGCACAGACGTCTCTTTTTAATTGCAAAAAAAGAACGTGCCGTGCACGTCCATTATAGAAACTTATCTTTAATATTGTCCCAATAAGAGTTGTTTGAAAAAATAAGCTTTTTGATACATTTATTTGAAAGCCTAACATTTACTCGGTGTAAATTGTTGAAAAAATATTCGTTTCCGTCGACGAGTAGGAGGTTAGAGTCCTTGTATCTCTTCTCTGGAACAAGAGAAATTGTGTGACCGCCTGGAACAATTAAAGACGACTGGATTGACCTATAAGCAGATGAGCTAACAGGTGATATTGGAGTCATCTGCAAGACGTGAAGAGTCGGAAATACAATTGATCCTCCAGTGGAGAAGTTATAGGCAGTCGAACCAGTTGGTGTTGAAACTAAAATACCATCACCAGAGAACTTTTCGACGTGATTTCTGTCGATAAAGACGTTCATGTGAATTGTCTTTGAATGAGCAGCCTTTAGGACCGTCTCGTTTATGGCATTAAATTTATAAACTTTATTTTTTGTGTATACGTCTATCCTTAAAACTTTAATCTCTTGAATCTCAAAATTGTTGTCCTTGTAGTCCATTACGAATTTGTCAATCTCACTTGGTTTAATCTCTTGATAAAATCCCAAGTGACCTGTATTAATTCCCACAAAAGGCATCTCGGGGAAGTTGTTGTTGTGAATGGCCTTAATAAAAGAACCGTCACCGCCTACACATACGCACAGCTCGGCATTTTTGTTAAATCCATTAAAGGGCTTGTATCCGTGTTCTGTTAACACATCGGATAAGGCGTTGGCAGTTTTTTTAGATTCAAAATTTGCATTGGATAGTATATTTATAATTTTTGAAGACAAGGTCATACCCCCTTGATTTTTTTCTCGCTTATATATATTATAAACCAGTGAAATGATATTGACTAGAGGTATGAAAATGTACATATTAAATACAAGAGATTTTTTTAACTTTAAAGTTGATAAAAAAACTTTGACAAACGACTTTTTAAAAGATAGGGGATTTTCCCAAAGATTCATAAGAAGAGCCGTTCGCGAGAGGTTAATATATTTAAATGGTAAAAATTTACAAAAGAATAAAAAATTAAACATAAATGATATACTATCTGTAAAAATTTTAGACGAAGAGCCCAACGCATTAGTTGAGCACATGGATCTTGATATTATCTATGAAGATGACGACCTTTTAGTTGTGAATAAACCTCCCTATATGGTTACTCATACAGCTAAAGATGACGTAGATGGCACGCTTCTAAATTATGTATTGGGTCATTTTGAAGATATCTCACTAAAGAGAAAGGCAAGATTTGCCAATAGACTCGATAGAGACACATCGGGCATAGTAATCGTTGCAAAGAATTCACACGCACACGCAAATATTTCAAAGCAGTATGAGGACGATGTGATAAAAAAATATCTTGCAATAGTTCACGGTTATTTGGACGAAGACGAGGGAGTAATCGAAAAGCCAATTGCAAAATCCCTTGATGGCATAAGGCGAGAAGTAAACTTTGTAAACGGACAGTATTCTAAAACTTCTTATAAAGTCATAAGCAGATGGGGTGGCTTTACCCTTCTTGATGTTAGACTTTTTACTGGAAGGACTCATCAGATAAGAGTGCATCTTAAATCAATAGGACACCCTATTGTAGGCGATGAGCTTTATGGAGGAAAGTCTAATTTAATAGATAGACAAGCCCTTCACTGTTACATGATGAAGATTAAAAAGATTAGGACAAATGAAGAATTAGAGCTTTATGCAAAAAAACCTCTAGACTTTTTATTTTACAAAGGCGCATTTCTTGATTAAAGAAAACAATTGTTATATAATTGATGTAGGTAAGACCTGCTGTGTTCGAACCTGTTTTTATTAATTCAACCGACAAATCAGACACGGGAAACCGAGTTTAGCTTGATATGACAAGCCTCCATAGAGTGGAAGTCAGAAGACGTTAACAAGTTACCCACCTTAATTTTAGGGCGGGTCTGAATTAATAGAGCCAACGGCACCGCGGATTTTACCTTTTTTTATTCCTTTTTTTTACGTCTGTGAATATTTTGTAAATCCTTGGGTAGAAATGTTACATGAAAACGCATTAGACGCGTTTAGCGTGACACTAGACTTATATGAAAAGGAGAATGATTATGGGATTATTTGATTATTTAGAAGAAAAAAGACTTGAGGCAGTTAGAAAAAGAAGAGTAAAAGAAGCTGGAAAAATTGCAACAGGTATTGCACTTGGAGCAATTGGTGGTATTTTATTTGCACCTCAAGAAGGTAAAAAAACTCGTGAAGAAATCGTAGAAAAATCAAAAGAAGCAGCTGATCAAGCAAGAGAAGCAGCACTTGATGCAAGAGACTCTGTAGAGTTTAAAGCATACCTTGCTGGCGAACAAGCTAAAAAAACTTACAATGACTTAAAAGAAGCTGCAATCAACAAAAAAGCAGAATTTGATGAAGATGTAGAAGTAGCAAAAGCAAAAGCTGAAGCTATTGGCGATGTAATAAAATCTGGAGCAGAAGATATCAAAGAAGATGTTGATGAAGCTGCAGAAGGCGTAAAAGAAACTGCAAAAGACGCTAAAGAAGATTTAAAAGATTCAGCAAAAGATGCTAAAAAAGATATCGACAAATCTTCAAAAAACATCAAAGAAACAGTAAAAGATACATCTAAAAAGGTAGAAAAAGAAGCTAAGAAAAACTAATAAGGAGGCTATTTATGAATCAAGTATTTACATTGGCTGACTTTTTAAGTTTTCTATTATATCTAGCTGGTATAGCAGCCCTAATTTCACTATTTCTAGTTCTATTAAATGTGCACAAAGTTTTAAAAAACATAAATGCACTAATTGAAAAGAACCAAGGTGAAATAGATCACACAATTAAAACTGTGCCGGCGCTAATGGACAATGCAAAAGATATTTCTGTAAGCGTAAATTCAATAACTAAAGATGCAGATGACATGGTAAAGACCATAAAACCTGAAGTCGAAAAAACTATGCAGGCAGTTGGGTCAGTATCTGATACTGTTAATGGAATAACTCGCGAAGTTGACAACACAACTTACAAAGTTTCAAATGCAGTAAGTGATATAACTGATGTGATTTCTGATACAGCAAAGACAATTTCTTTGACATCAGATAATGCCATAGATTACTTTTATATATTTAAAGAAGTAATAAAAACTTTAAAAGAAGTATTCTTAAAATAAACAACAAGGGCGGAGATGTTTCGCCCTTTTTTTAAATAAAAGTTTTAAAGCTAAAGATATGATTTACACAGAATATTTCTGTAGTATAATATGAAGAGTAGAAAACCAATAGAAAAATAATATAAATTCATATGTTGTAAACGATTTTGTAAATCCATTTGAATTTATTTACGGTATATGAGAAAAAGAAGGAGGAAATAAAATGGCATCAACTATTAAAGATGTAGCAAAAATGGCTGACGTCTCAATATCCACAGTATCAAGAGTAATAAATGACTCAAAACCTGTAAGCCCCGAGGCCAGAAGAAGAGTACTGCACGCAATAGAAGTACTAGACTACAAACCAAATGAAGTTGCAAGAAGCCTTGTAACAAAAAAATCAAACCTAATTGGAGTTATAGTAGAAGATATTGGATCAAACTTCGTATCTCAAATACTTAGAGGAGTAGAAGAAGTAGGAAGAATGTATAAATACGACATTCTGCTTTCAAGTTCATATGGAGATATGGATACAGAAGTTAAGTTTGCAAACTTACTATCACAAAAACAAGTTGAAGGAATTATCGTAATATCAAACCTACATAATCCAAAACTTGAATATAAATTGGAAGAAAGTAAAATTCCATACGTAATAATAAGTAACTTCTATGAAATAGAAAAATTTAGAGCAAACATCGACTACGAAAAAGCAAGTTATGACATGACTAAGACATTAATAGAAAAAGGCCACAAAAACATAATGGCACTTTCAGTAAGACGCGACTACGACAGAACTTATGAAAAACAAAAAGTCTCTGGATATAGTAGAGCAATGGAAGAGAAGAATCTACAAACAACAGAACTCTTCGTAGAGGACTTGTCACAAGAAGCATTAGAAGAAATGAGTGGCGAAATCCTAAAAACAATAAAAGACAAAAACATAACAGCAATATTTACAACATTTGACACACTCGCAATAAATGTAATGAATATACTTCTAGATAACAAGATAAAAACACCAGATGACGTATCAGTAACAGGATTTGGTGGAACAACAATATCAGAAATATATAGACCAAAACTAACAACAGTAAAGATTCCATATTACGACATTGGAGCAGTATCAATAAGAAAGATACTAAAGAGCATCACAGACAAAGACACAAGTTTCAAAGAAAATGTAACACTGCCAGCACAAATCATCGAAAGAGAAAGTGTAAAGGCACTAAATGACTAAAAAAATAGCATTACAAATTAAAAACGACATCTATCGAATAGGAATAGAAGAAATATTAAAAGAAGTGGGAGAATACTCACTGTATCCCTATGACAATATAGAAGAATTAAAAGAGCAAGCAATTAAATTTGACTTGCTCTTATTTGAAGATAAAAGAATAAAAGATGCAGGAATTAGAAAAATACAGATAATAGAAGAAAATAAAGTGCCGCTAAATATAGAACATTCACTTATAACAGTAAAAATATCAAAAGAAGAATTAAAAAGAGCAGTAGATGAGACACAAAACAAGTACCTATATATAGAAGAAAGACTAAAAGACATAATAGAGTTAAGAAAAGAGCAGTATAACAACTT
>NZ_JBMNPQ010000002.1:0-82018 GCF_050943655.1 Peptoniphilus sp.
GATTGAATATTTGAAAAATAGAGAAAAATTCATTTAAGTGTAACAAAATTTCCACAGAACGGAATAATTTAAAATGTAAAAATTTAGTAGATACAATAATTGTATGCTTAAACAAAAAATAGTATGTTTTTTAACTGATAACTACATTTATAAAAAATAAAATTAGTAAATATGAAGTTTGTGTGATGTGAATTAAATAAAATTGTTCTATGTTTTTATAAATTGTTTTTTGTATAAATATACTTTGAAATCAGTAAATTTTAAGCCTTGGGATAATGTTTTTCTTTGTGATCTGGATAAGTTAAATTATTGTTTTTAAATTTACTTTATTTTTATTTGTGTGATAGATACTAATATTATTTTGTTTTTAATTGGAATTTAAAGTTAATCTTCTACTCCAACAAAAAAGAGCGACCTCAGTCGCCCTCATTATTTTAATTAATTATTTAATATTTTTGTATTTTTTCTCTAATTCTTTCTGCAGTGAAGCCAAAGCGTTCGAATACTTCTTCGCCCTTTCCGCTTGCTCCAAATCCATCTATTGATATTGTCATTCCATCTAGACCAACATATTTGTGCCAGCCAAATGATGATGCTGCTTCGATTGATATTCTCTTTCTTACATTTCTTGGCAAGATTTTTTCTTTGTAGTCTGATGATTGTGCATCAAATAATTCCATTGATGGCATGGAAACAATTCTTACTCCCTTAAGTCCTTTTGCTGCTTCGATTGCAAGAGATACTTCTGAACCTGTTGCAATTATTATTTTTTCTAGTTCGCCCTCTTCTTCTTTTATTATATAGGCTCCCTTTTTGATATCTGCCATGGAGTTTTCTAACTGTGGCAAGTTTTGTCTTGATAGTGCAAGTGCCACTGGTGTGTTCTTTGAGTTAAGCGCAAGGTTAATTGATGCTGCTGTTTCTCTTCCATCTGCTGGTCTCATCACTACTACGCCCGGTATACTTCTTAGCATTGCCAATTGGTCAATTGGTTGGTGCGTTGGACCATCTTCGCCCACTCCTATTGAGTCGTGTGTGAACACAAATAGGTTTGGCAAGTTCATAAGTGCTGATAGTCTTATTGTTGGTTTTAGGTAGTCGCTAAATACTAAGAATGTTGATGCGTAAGTTTTTAGTCCGCCATGCAAAACCATTCCGTTAGTTATTGCTCCCATGGCATTTTCACGCACGCCAAATGTCAAGTTTCTTCCAAGTCTATTGTCAGCTGAGAAGTACTCTTCGCCCTTTAATAGTGATTTGTTTGATGGACCAAGGTCAGCTGATCCTCCAAAGATTAGGTCGTTATCTTTTGCGATTTTGTTTAATACTTCGCCGAATACTGATCTTGTAGCCATGTCCTTGTCAAAAGAGTCGTAGTATTCTTTTTCTAAATATTCTCTTTTGTGGTATTCGAAAGATTCTTTATATTTTTTGTAATCTTCTGGATATTTTTCTGCGTATTCTTTTTCGATTTTTAATTTTTCTTCTGCTCTTTTTGTGTTTTCTTCGATTAGTTTGTCGAAATATTCTTTAACGTCTTCTTCTATATAGAAGGATTTGTCAGAAAGCCCGAAGTATTTTTTTGTTTCTTTTGTGTTTTCTTCTCCAAGCGGTGAGCCGTGAGTTTTTTCGCTTCCCGCAAGTGGTGATCCAAATCCTATTTTAGTTTTTACTTCTATTAGAGAAGGCTTGTCAGTTTTTTTAGCTTCTTCTATTGCTTTATTTATTGCGTCTAAGTCGTTGCCATCTTCTACTAGGAATGTGTCCCAGCCTAGAGCCTCGTATCTTTTGCGCACATCTTCTGAGAAAGCTAAATCAGTTGATCCTTCTATTGAAATGCTGTTTGAGTCATAAAATGCAATTAGTTTTTTTAGTTTTAATGTGCCGGCAAGTGATGATGCTTCGTTAGATATTCCTTCCATCAAACATCCATCGCCAACAATTGTATAAGTATAGTGATCTACGAGTTTTAGATCGTCTTTGTTGTATAGTGCTGCTAGTTTTTCTTCTGCTATTGCCATTCCTACAGCCATTGCGATTCCCTGTCCAAGTGGGCCTGTTGTCGCGTCCACTCCCTTAGTGTGGCCGTATTCTGGGTGACCCGGTGTTAGGGAACCGAGCTGACGGAAATTTTTCAAATCATCCATTGTAAGTCCGTAGCCGAATGTGTGAAATAGTGAGTATAATAGTGCGCTTCCGTGGCCTGCTGATAGGATGAATCTGTCTCTATTTGTCCAATCTAGATTTTTAGAGTCACGCGTAATGTGATTTTTAAATAGTACATAGGCCATTGGTGCTGCGCCTAGTGGCATACCTGGGTGGCCAGAGTTTGCTTTCTCTACTTGATCTACGCTAAGCATTCTTATTGTATTAACTGCTCTGTTATCGATGTTCAATTTAACACTCCTACTCTACTGAATTTTTATCTCTTAATACTGCTAACAAAAATTTTGGCAAGTCGATTTGCCTTTTTATTCTAGCCGGATCTTTGATTAGGCGGTAGAACCACTCAAGTCCCAGCTTTATGAAAATATCGGGGGCACGATTCGCTCTTCCTGATAAAATATCAAGAACGCCTCCGTTTCCAATTATTACTTTGGCTTTTATGTCGTCTCCCATTTTGTCAATCCATTTTTCCTGGCGGGGAAATCCAAAGCCTACGAAGACTATGTCGGTGTCTTTTGAATTAATTTCTTCGATAATTTTTTTCTCTTCTGATGTGTCTTCTTTGCCGTCAATTTTGGAATTAAAATAGCCGTTGTGATAGCCGACTACTTTTAGATTTTTGTACTTTTCTTCGACCTTCTCTTTTGCCTCTTTTGCTACGCCCTCTTTGCCGCCTAGAAAGTAGAGGTTAAGTCCTTTTTCGTCTGCAATCTCAAGTAACTTTATTGATGTATCAAAACCTGTAACTCTCTCTTTAATAGGCTTGTTCCTCATTTTACTTGCGTGAATAAGACCAATTCCGTCGCAAAGTACAAGGTCTGCCGAGTTTACCAAATTTTTAAGCTCTTCGTCTCTTTTTGCCGCCATTACTATTTCGGTATTTGGTGTAAATATTTTATTTAATTTTTCACTTTTTAAAAATTGTCGCAGAATATTTTCACATTCATCGCTTGTAATATTAAATATTTCCACGCCAAATATCTTTACTTTTTCCATATTTCTCTCCAGTTTTTAGTTTATCACATTGTTTGAAAGGATTCTAGATAGAAAAGAATTTGGAAAGGTTTTACTTAATTTATGTTTGATTTTTTATAATTTTTTGTTTAGGTGTGGATTTATTTTCTTCAAGTGGTGAGGTTTATGCTTTAACACGATTAGGCTGTTTTATGAGCAGTTACTGATTCCGCAACTCTCGGGATGACGTAGTGTTTAGATTGTGACTCGAACAAATTGTTACTGTGACGTACCCATCAAGTCATCCTTAGTAGAAGAAGGCAAAGCATGAGGCGCAGTCGCACTTTACAGCATAAGACCGTGGGCGACAAAGATTTCTGTTAGGTCTTTAAAGGATCTGTAGGGTGATGGGGCGATTGGTTCGCGTCTTCTACACTTTGTGTTTTGGGGTGTTTTCTCCGTGGGGCTTTCTCGTTAAGACGCTTAGGCTGTTTCATCTAAAAGTGCAGATCCCTCGACTACGCTCGGGATGACGGAAAGAAGGCAACAGCGAGCGCAGGTAATTTCGTTACGATATCAGAGTAAGACCCCTTCCAACGTCATCCTGAGCGGAGACGAATGCGAAGCATGAGGCGCAGTCGAAGGATCTGTAGGGTCGGGGGAGCGATGTGTCGTCGTCTTAACACGGAAGTGTTTTGGAGTTATGTGTTGCAGTAGAGTTTCGCAAAAAGCCGTTAAAAATTTCATTTGTTTGAGCAAGTCACAATAACTACTTCGAGTTAAAGAAAAAAAGTTATAGAGAAAAAACTTAACAAAAATCACAGCCTGCGAGTTATGAAATTTAGGCTTTTTGCGGAGTACTAAATAGCCAGATAAGTTCAACACGCTTTCCGAAGTGGGCGTTGGGGGTTAGGTTGGTGCGCGAGGAGAGGGAAGGGGACAATCGCAGCGGAGAAGCGGAAGCCCCCTTCCCTTCCTCGCAAAAGTGAATCCAAAACGTAGTTTTGAAATTAAGTTATATACGGTTTAACCTTGAGGTTTTTTTGTTAAGACGATAAGGTCTCGCTAGATGACTTTGCAGATCTTTCGACTCGCGTTTCACGCTCGCTCAAGATGACGGGTAAAAAGTTTTTCTTTGAGATGATTAGGTCTCGCTCGACTACTTTGTAGATCCCTCGACTACGCTCGGGATGACGGGAAGATGGAGTTTTCTTATCAAGACGCTTAGGCTTTTTGCTGAGAAGTTACAGATCCCTCGACACAACTAAAAGCTCTATCTACAAGTCGAGTTTATATAAAAGTAAAAGGACCATTCCCAATGGAACAGTCCTTTTTTATGTATGCCCTTATTTTATCCCCAAACTCACTTTAATACCATTATCAACATCTCTCATTATGTCATCATCGAATCTGCCAATTTTCTCTCTCAATCTTTTTTTGTCTATTGTTCTAATTTGTTCCAAAAGAATTACAGAATTCTTGGGTAATGGAACCTCTTTCGCTCTAACTTTAACGTGGGTAGGCATCTTCGCTTTATTTAATTGAGATGTAATAGCTGCTACTATTGTTGTTGGGGAATATTTGTTACCCACATCATTTTGGACAACAACGACAGGTCTTACTCCGCCCTGTTCAGACCCAATTACAGGTGAAAGGTCGGCATAGAATATGTCTCCTCTTTTTACCATCATACTAATCACCTAGTGTAGCATAAAGATTGAAAAGATCCCCTATTCATTATATCTAAATTAAAAATATAAGTCAAAGCATTATTATATGAGCAATTTCTGATTTTTTAGAAATAAACTGCAATTATTACATTGATAAAAAGTAAAACGAAAAGAGGAATTGTGTATTTTTTTGTCTCCTTTAAATTTTCGCGAGTGCCACCAGGCAAGTAGTGAACGATGAACGGGCCTAATAAAACAAAGAATCTAAAAATTTGCAAAAATATTTCATCTTGACTTCTCCCTTTAAAGAAGTGAGCCTCGCCCTTTATTGCAAAATATGTAAAAATCAAATCCATAAAAAGAATTAAAATAAAAATTAATTTTCTGTTCTTTAACATAACATCACCTATTAAGGGTTCACATATTCTAATAAGCTTGCAAAGCTAAACATGATTATGTAGACGATAATAAATACAATCTCACCAATTCTATAGCTCTTTTGCCAGTATCGCCAACGCTTAATTAAAACAATAATATTTATAAGTACAACAAGTCCTCCAAATAAAGCTATTTTTAAGTACGCACCCTCACCATCTATTCCTCTCATCAAAACTATTGTTAGAGAGGTTAACGTGGCTACAATGTTAAAATCTCGACGCCCCTTATCCTCCATCTCATCACCTCTTATATTTATATTAAAATTATAGGGCAATTTTTTTGAGATTACAATTTTTTTATTTAAGATGTGTTGTTGATTTGTCCGCATAAACTCAAACACGTCATTCTGACCAAGTGTGAAAAGGGAGTCGACGTGTATCCGTAAGTGTAAAGATTTGTAGGGTGCATGGGCGATAAGTTGTTGTTTTGACTTGATGTCACCACATTCGTCATCCTGAGCGAACGAAGTGAGTCGCACTTTACAGCATAAGACCTACAACGAAATCAAAGATTTCTGTTAGGTCTTTAAAGGATCTGTAGATGAAAGGGAGCGATGTGTCCTCATCTTAATGAATAAGTGTTTTTGGGTATTTTCTCTGTAAGGTGTTCTTGTCAAGACGATTAGGCTGTTTCTCCTCGAAGTACAGATCCCTCGACTTACGCTCGGGATGACGGAGTGCAGAAGTTACGACTCAAATAGGTTGTTACTGTGCCATGTGATTTTCGCCTACTCATACATATGATTTTCACTCTTCAACTGTTTCAAATTCTATAATTTTTGAGTCTCTCTAAATACTTCGTCGAGGCCTTCTATTAAATCCCTCGCCCTTAGTGTTGTCATTGAGTTTTTCTTCGCGTATATATCGCCGCTAAGTCCGTGAATATATGCGCCCACTCTTGCTGCGTCAAAGGCGTCTTGTGTTTTTAGAAGTGTTGCTATTATTCCCGTTAACACATCTCCGCTTCCTGCTGTTGCCATGCCAGCGTTTCCTGTTTTATTTATTTCGACCCTCTCGCCATCTGTTATTATCGTCTCGTGTCCTTTTAGTAATAGAACTACTCGATTCTTTCTAGCAAATTCTTTTGCAAATTCAATTCTTCCTTCACGCACTTCCTCAACGCTTCTTTTACATAGGCGAGCAAATTCTCCTTCGTGTGGCGTTAGAACTGTTGTAAATTCGTCTCGAACTTTAAGCAGCTCTAAATCTTTTGAGAGTATATTTAATCCATCTGCATCGACAACAATTTTTTTGTCTTTAAATTTAAGTGCGAGTTTTAGTTTTTCTACTGCTTCTTCTCCCGTTCCCATTCCAGGACCAATAGCTATGGTATCAATACCTTTTAAAAATTCTTCCAATTCATCTAATTCGTCAAAACTTTTTACTATGGGCTCGATATATTTTATGCTCATTATGTCCATAATCTCACGCGGCACAATATTGTAAACGAGGCCTGCGCCCATTTTTAGTGCTGCGTTAGAGGAAAGATAGGCTGATCCTGTCATGCCGAGGCTTCCTGCTATTATTGCGATTTTGCCGTAGTCGCCCTTGTGCGTATTGGGCGATCTCATTTTTATCTTTCCAATTATTTCTCTTTCAATCTTCACTTCATCCTCCACATATTCTGCAAAAGCGATGGCGTAATTTTTTTCGTGACTTATTGTAAGTCTAAAGTTTTTTTCTCCCACCTCTGCCCTTGGCACTTCGCCGTCGTATTTTAATTTTATGTCGTGAAATGACAAAAACTTTCCAATGCCAGTTGTCATTGCTTTTGATACTGCTTCTTTTGCAGCATACATTCCCGCAATTCTCTCGTAGGGATTTTTTCTTTTTTTAATTCTTTCGATTTCTTCATCATTAAAAACTTTTTGTAAAAATTCTGGATGTTTTTCGACAATTTTTTGTATTCTTCTAACTTCAACTATGTCTATGCCTTGCATCTAATCACCGACCTTTTTGATTTGACTTTTTCTCTATTTTCGATTATTATATCATACAATAATATGAATATTTTTGACGATGAAAATATACAGTAAGCGAAAGCCGAATTACAATATTGGAGTCAATTTAACTTTTTAAGGCCTTGGCGAAGAAAGGTGGTACCACGAATGCGTCCTTTCATCTCCGGGGCTTTTTTTATCTTTTTGGAGGTTTTTATGGAAAATGTATTTGATATTTTAACGGAAAGAGGATTTTTGGATCAATGCACTTATGAAGATGAGCTTCGCGAAATGCTTGGAAGCGAAAAAGTTCCTTTCTACATTGGCTTTGATGCCACAGCAGACTCTCTAACCCTTGGTCACTTCTTACAAATTAGAGTTATGCAACACATGCAAAGAGCAGGCCACATCCCTATAGCACTTTTGGGTGGTGGAACAACTACTATCGGCGACCCATCAGGCAAGAGCGACATGAGAACTTTGATGGACAGAGAAACTATTGACTACAACGCAAAGAGATTTAAAGAACAAATTTCTAAATTCTTGGACTTCTCTGAAGGCAAGGGCCACATTGTAAACAACGCAGACTGGCTAACTAAATTAAACTTCTTGGACTTTGTGCGTGAAATTGGTATTCACTTCTCTGTAAACAGAATGCTAACTTTCGACTGCTACAAAAACAGAATGGAACAAGGTCTTACTTTCTTCGAATTTTCTTACATGCTTATGCAATCTTACGACTTCTTGTACCTATATAGAAAATATGGCTGCAAGCTAGAAGTTGGTGGATCTGATCAATGGTCAAACATCCTTGGCGGTTATGAACTTGTTAGAAAACTCGAAAACGACAAAGTTTATGCAATGACTTTTAAACTTTTAACAACAGCAAATGGAATAAAAATGGGTAAAACTATGGCAGGAGCAATTTGGCTTGATGCTGAAAAGACTTCTCCATACGAAATGTTCCAATACCTAAGAAACTGCGACGACAGAGATGTAATTAAATTTATGAAACTTCTTACAATGCTTCCACTAGAAGAAATTGCGAAGTACGAAAAACTTGAAGGTTCAGAAATAAATAAGGCAAAAGAAGTATTGGCTTATGAAATTGTAAAGGACATCCACGGCGAAGAAGCTGCAAAATCTGCACTTGATGCATCTCGTGCACTATTTGGCGGAAACAAAGAAACAAGCGACATGCCTTCTACTGAAATGAGTGAAGACGACTTTAAAGAGCCAGTTGGTCTATTAAATCTAATGACAGAGCTTTCTCTAATCAGTTCAAACTCTGAAGGAAGACGTCTAATCAAACAGGGTGGAGTTAGCGTAAACGACGAAAAAGTAACTGATCCCGCTCGAACAGTCACTCTCGATGACTTTAAAGACGGCGAGCTTATGATTAGAAAGGGCAAGAAAGTTTATCACAAAGTTATTGTTAAATGAGGTGAAGTATGAATATAGAACCAAAAAATGTTTTTAAATATTTTGAAGAACTATCAAACATTCCAAGAGAATCTGGAAACGAAAAAGAAGTGTCTAACTTTTTAAAAAAGCTTTGCGAAGAAAAGGGCTACGAAGTGACACAAGATGAGTCACTTAACATTATCGCAAAGGTGCCTGCAACACCAGGATACGAAGACAGAAAAAGAGTGATCTTGCAAGGTCACATGGACATGGTTTGTGAAAAGGGAAAAGATTCAGACCACGACTTTTTGACTGATCCAATTGAATTAATCGTTGATGGCGACAAGCTTCATGCAAATGACACTACTCTTGGAGCAGATGATGGAATTGGCGTTGCAATGTCACTTGCACTTGCAGAAGAAGAGCACGGCCCAATGACAATTGTAGTTACAGTATCAGAAGAAACTGACATGCACGGTGCCAAAAACTTAGAACCAAAACACCTTGAAGGAGATTATTTAATAAACATCGACTCTGAAGAAGAGGGAATCCTTACAGTTTCATCTGCTGGAGGAAAGCAGTTTAGCGGAGAATTTAAAGCTGAGATGGAAGACTACTCTGGCGAAATTTTAAATATTCACCTACACGGACTTTTGGGTGGACACTCTGGAATGGAAATTGCAAACAACAAGGGAAACATGATTAAAATTATTTTTGACCTTATGGGCGAAGTTCATGGTGCAAAAATTGTCGACGTAAACTGTGGAACAAAACAAAACGCAATTCCAAGAGAAGGATATGTTTCAATTGCAGGAGACGAAGAAGAACTTAAAGTTGCAATCGAAAAGATGCTTAAAAAATATGAAAGCATTGATGGCAATTTAGAAATTGAATATGACAAGGACGAATTTTCTGGAAAAGTCATAACTGAAGAAGCGACACAAAAATTAGTAGAACTAATAGACGAGCTTCCAACAGGACCAAACACATTCCTAAACGAAGAAGAAAAAGTTCTTGAATCATCATCTAACCTTGCAATAGTTAGAAAAAATGACGACAAAGTTGAAATTTTAGTATCACTAAGATACGCAAGCTCAAAACTTTCTGAGGAATTTGGAAATGTATATGCAAATATTGCAAAAAAATATGGCGTAGAATTTGAATTCACAAATCCATATCCAGAATGGGAATACAAAAAAGATTCAGAATTTAGAGAAATAGTTAAAAAACTTTTCATTCAATTAGAAGGAAAAGAAATGACAGAAGAATTCACTCACGGCGGACTTGAATGCGGAGTTTTCTTCGAAAAGAACAACAACCTAGACATCGTGTCAATTGGACCAGACATAACTGGTGCTCACACACAAAAAGAAACTTTGGATATAAAATCAACAGAAAGAGTTTACGAACACTTGAAGGAAGTTTTGAAAAATATTTAATTGTCTTAATAGAAAATAAGAAGGTAGTCGCAATGCGGCTGCCTTTTTTGTTATGTAAATTTTATGGGTTAAGAGCCCGCGCGATGTTTTGCCTTTTTGATGAGAACACCCAACACGTCATCCTGAGCGAAGCCGAATGCGTAGCATGAGGCGCAGTCGAAGGATCTGTAGGGTCGTCCTGCGATGTATCATTGTCTTAAAGCCAAAATGTTTTGGAGTCTCCTCTTAAAGTTTTCTCGTCAAGACGTTTAGGCTGTTTCTCCTAAAGGTGCAGATCCCTCGACAAGCTCGGGATGACCCCCTTCCACGTCATCCTGAGCGAACGAAGTGAGTCGAAGGATCTGTAGGGTCGTCTTGCGATGTGTCATCGTTTTAATGATAGGATGTTTTGGAGTTTCTCCCTCAAAGTTATTTCATCAAGACGCATAGGCTGTTTCTCCATAAGGTGCAGATCCCTCGACTACGCTCGGGATGACGGAGTGTAGAGGTTGCGGCTAAATAGGTCGTCACTATGCCTACGATTTCACTACGTTTTATGAAGAATGCCCCATTGGGCGTCATCCTGAGCGGAGCCGAATGCGTAGCATGAGGCGCAGTCGAAGGATCTGTAGGGTCGTCCTGCGATGTATCATTGTCTTAAAGCCAAAATGTTTTGGAGTCTCCCCTTAAAGTTTTCTCATCAAGACGCTTAGGCTGTTTCTCCAGAAGGTGCAGATCTTTCGACTCGAGCAAAGCTCTCGCTCAAGATGACCCCTTCCACGTCATCCTGAGCGAAGCCGAATGCAGAGCATGAGGCGCAGTCGAAGGATCTGTAGGGTTGTGGGAGCGATGTGTTGTCGTTTTGAGGAAAATGTGTTTTGGGAGTTTCTCCATGAGATGTTCTTTTTAAGACGCATAGGCTGTTTCCCCTAAAGTTGCAGATCTTTCGACTCGAGCAAAGCTCTCGCTCAAGATGACGGAGTGTAGAAGTTGCGGCTCAAATAGGTCGTTACTGTGCCTATGATTTATCCACATTATATGAAAAATGCCCATTCCACGTCATCCTGAGCGAACGAAGTGAGTCGAAGGATCTGTAGAGACTAGGGAGCGATGTGTGTTCGTCTTAACCAAGCTGCGTATTGGAGTTTCTCCCTCAAAGTTATTTCATCAAGACGCTTAGGCTGTTTCTCCTAAAGGTGCAGATCCCTCGACAAGCTCGGGATGACGGAGTGTAGAGGTTGCGGCTCAAATAGGTCGTCACTGTGCTATGATTTCTCTGCGTTTTATAAAAAATGCCCCATCGGGCGTCATCCTCAATTCTTCCACCCTTAAAATTTCCCCAACGCAAAAAAGATCCTGAGAATCCTCAGGACCCGATATGTAGTTATAGTATGTATACTCAGCATTTTATACTGAGTTATATATTTTTTATTGCTATCACTTCGTTATTGTTTAGTATAAGTTCATCCGTCAGTGCTTCTACGATCATAAGGCCTCTACCACTGCATTTAAAATCTCTGCAATTGTACTCGGAGTTGTCCACTTTAACTCCCAAACCTTCGTCGCGCACTTTGATTTTTAATCGGTCATCATTTAGCGATAAATCCAAGTACACTTTCTTCTCAAAATATTCTTTGTTGCCGTGCATGGCTCCATTTATTACAAGCTCATTTAGTATTACCTTTATATCGAAAAGTTTTTCATCATCAACTATATATTCATCTAAATTCTTTATTGCATTATCGAGAAAGGATTTTATACAGGAGAGATCGCTATTTATGAAACCATTGTATTTATAGATACTGTCCATTTCTCTCACTCCATCCACTTATTATCTACCCTTCTTAGGTTGTTATTAACCATAAAATTTTTGCAATTATTTAAATAAATTTGTGGAATGTTTTTAATTATTGGGTATAATAGATTTGAGGCACAACAGTGCACTAATCTTATAAGGAGGACTTTTCGATGCAAAAATACGAATGCACACTATGCGGATACATTTATGACCCAGAAATTGGTGATGAAGACAATGGTGTAAAGCCAGGTACAGCTTTTGCTGATCTTCCAGCTGATTGGGTATGTCCACTATGCGGAGCTGAAAAATCAGATTTCGAACCAGTTAAATAATTATAAAATTTGCCACCCTTTTGGGTGGCGTTTTTTTGTTTAAAATCCTGCAATTTCTTTTGAGAACTTTATTGATGCTTCGAGCATTTGTGTTGTGAGCTGATGTGATGTCATTTCAAACACTTGGAAGTCCAATAGTTCTTTTTTTGTATAAACTTTTTCGATTTCTTCTGCAAAGTTTCTTTGTGCTTTAGGATTAACAACATTGTCTTCTTTTCCGTTAAATAATACTATCGGTCTATCTTTAAAGTTTTCTGGCTCGTTCATTGGGTCCATATCAAGGAAGAAGTCGTTAACTCTAAGCTCTGTGTAGCTTGTGTTTTCTACATCTTTAGATTTATTTACTGCTTCCACTAAAAACGCCCAGTCGTTCATTCCGTTATAGATAAACGCCATCTTCAAATCTTTTTTAAAATTATAAAGTCCACCTGCTGTAATTGCTCCCATAGAGTGGCCAGCAACGGCAATTTCTCCTCCGAAGTTTTCTTCTACATATTTAAATATTGAAGGCGCCTCTTCGATGTTGTGCATTATCACTTCCAAAATATATTTTCTCATCACGTCTTCGTCTTCATAGTCTATCTCTTTGGTTTTTCTTTCACCGTGAAGTTGTGCATCTGGAAGTAGGACTCTATATCCGTAGCTTGCAAAAATATTCGCCCTAAAGACCTGGTTTAATTTACTTGAGCCCCAACCGTGGTAGAACACAATAGTCTTATCTACATTATCTCCCCTTGGTGTAATTAAAAGTGTAGGGATATCATCTATTTTAATCTCCTCAATATCTGCATAATTAGTTTTTAAATACTTCATCGCTTCCTCCTAATAATTATTCCTTCTTTAGTGTATATCTTTTTAGAAAAGTTTTCAATTTCATTTATCTCTTGTATAATATACTAAAGGATATACGAGGAGGCTTTCATGGATAAATTAATTGAAAGATTTTTAAAATATGTAAGCATTGAAACTACAAGTGACGAAACAAGCGAAACTACTCCATCAACAGATCGCCAACTTAACCTTGCAAAGGTTCTTTTGGAAGAGTTAAAGGAGATGGGACTTGACGCACACATCGATGAGAACGGCTATGTCTATGGAAAGTTAGAGGGAAAGGACAAAAACAAAAAGAAAATCGGCTTCATCTCACACATGGACACTGCACCAGATATGACTGCAAAAGACGTTAAGCCAAACATTATCGAAAACTACGACGGAAAAGACATAGTACTTAACGATGAATTTACAACAAAAGTATCTGAGTTTCCGTTCCTAAAAAAATTAAAGGGCGAAACAATAATAACAACTGATGGCACAACACTTCTTGGAGCAGACGACAAGGCCGGCATTGCAATTATTATGACTGCAATTGATGAGTTAATTAACGACGAAGAAGGATCCTATGGCGACATTCGCGTTGGATTTACACCTGATGAAGAAATTGGCCGCGGCGCAGACAAATTTAACGTAAAAGAATTTGACGCAGACTTCGCCTACACAATCGACGGTGGAAAAGAAGGCGAACTCGAATACGAAAACTTTAACGCAGCGCGCGCAGACATTGTAATCCAAGGAAAAAATGTGCACCCAGGCTCATCAAAAGACACTATGGTAAACTCAATGGCAATAGCATTTGAACTTGACAGAATGTTACCAGTTAACGAGAGACCACAATTTACAGAAGGATACGAAGGATTTTTCCACATGATTTCTATTGACGGATCCGTTGAAGAGACAAAAGTTTCCTACATCATAAGAGATCACAGCAAAGAAAAATTTGAATTTAAGAAAAACTTAATTGAAGATATCGGAAACTTCTTAAACCTAAAATATGGCGAAAGAGTAACAGTTGAAGTTCGCGACGAATATTACAATATGAAAGAAAAAATTGCACCTCACATGGAAATAGTAGAGCTTGCAAAAGAATCAATAATAAAAGCAGGAGTAACACCACTTATAGAAGCAACAAGAGGTGGCACTGATGGCTCAAAACTTTCATACATGGGACTACCTTGTCCAAATATATTCACAGGCGGTTACAATTACCACGGAAGATACGAGCTTGTATCAGTTGACGCAATGAGAAAAGCCGTTGAAACAGTAAAAAATATAGCAAACATAGGAATAGAAAAATAATTTTTATTTTATAGCTTATTAAAAAGTCCCACTTAGGTGGGATTTTTTTTGCCTCATTCATAATGATGAGCTTGAAACGTCAAGTATTAAATTTTCTCGTTAAGACACTTAGGCTATTTCTTATAAAGGTGCAGATCTCTCGACTTCAAAAATCCTTACGGATTTTTTACGCTCAAGATGACGGAGTGCGGAGGTTATTAATAGAGTATGTTGCGACTGTGCCTATGGTTCGTCTACATCATATGGATAACAACCCATCGGACGTCATCCTGAGCAAGGAAAATTTATTTTCCGCGCCGAAGGATCTGTAGATTATTCAAGCGATGTGTCATCGTTTTAATGAGAATTCCCCATCCAACGTCATCCTGAGCGAAGCCGAATGCAAAGCATGTGGCATAGTCGAAGGATCTGTAGAGACTCGGGAGCGATGTGTTTTCGTTTTAATGAGAAAGTGTTTAAGAGTAATATGCGGAAGACAAGTTTCGCAAAAAGCCGTTAAAAATTTCATTTGTTTGAGCACGCCACAATAACCACCTCGAGTTAAATAAAAAAGCTATAGAGAAAAAACTTAACAAAAATTACAACTCGCGAGTTATGAAATTTAGGCTTTTTGCGGAGAATTAAAAAGTCTAGTAAGTTCAACGTGTTTTCCGAAGTGGGCGTTGGGGGTTAGGTTGGTGCGCGAGGAGAGGGAAGGGGACAATCGCAGCGTGCGAGCGGAAGCCCCCTTCCCTTCCTCGCAAAAGGGAATACAAAATGCAGTTTTGAGATTAAGCTATTTACGATTTAACCTTAAGGTTGTTTCATTAAGACGATAAGGTCTCGCCATACTACTTTGCAGATCCCTCGACTAACGCTCGGGGAGGAAGGTTTTCTCGTTAAGACGCTTAGGCTGTTTCTCCACAAGGTGCAGATCTTTCGACTCGCGTTTCACGCTCGTTCAAGATGACGGAGTGTAGAGGTTATGACTCAAATAGGTCGTTACTGTGCCTATGATTTATCCACTTTTTATGGAAGATGCCTCTCCATACGTCATCCTGAGCAAGGAAAATTTATTTTCCGCGTCGAAGGATCTGTAGAGACTCGGGAGCTATGTGTCATCGTTTTAATAGTGCAATAAAAAAAGCCACATTCCGTGGCTTCTTTTATCTTATTAATCTTATCAAGCTTATCAACTTATTTTACTAGATCAAATGCATCTTTTGATACATATGTTGCTCTTCCTGTGTAAATTGTAAGTCCTTTTAGTTCTACTTTTTCTCCGTTTTTGATTGCGTAGTTTTTAGATACTGGGAATACTATTTTGTCGTCTCCCTTTGTTACTACTGCTTCGTAATTGTTTTTGCCTAGGACGTTAAATTCTACTTTTGCACCCTTGTCTTCAAATCCTTGTCTGATTGGATTGTAAAGTTCTTCTGTAAGTGCCTTTAAGTCAATATCTAGAATGTCTTCCATATATTTTCCAATTTCATTATTATGGATAGTTCCCATAAGTCTCTTTGCACCGTCTGCTGTTGAGTAGCAGTAAAGTCCAATGTCTCCACCAACGTGACCGCCAGTTGTCCAGTCAATGTGGCTTCTTGCTGAGATTACTCTACCGATTGCTGATTCTGTTTCTTTTTCATTTTTGATGAAGTTTAGTTCTTCTTCAGTTAAATCAGAGATGTTGAAGTTTTCTTTCATAACTTGTGCAATATTTGAATTGTCTTCGTTAATAAGAGTTGCAGCTTTTGTTGTAGAAATTTTTGCGTTTCCTATAATATTTGTAAACTCTTCTAATTTAGCTTTGTCATAACCTTTTGAAATATTTCTGTGTCCAAAAGTTATTCCGCCAGTTCCGTGGTCTGCTGCAATTACTATTACAGTATCGCCCTTTTCATCTGCAAAGTCTTTTGCAACTTTTACTGCATCATCAAAAGCTTTGACATCGTGAACAAGTCCAACTGGGTCGTTTGAGTGAGCTGCCCAGTCAACTTCTGAACCTTCAACCATTAAGAAAAATCCCTTGTCATTTTTTGATAATACATCAAGAGCTTTCTTAGTCATTTCTGCAAGAGATGGTTCTTTTGCTGGGTCTCTGTCGATTTCAAATGACATTGCATCTTCGTCGAAAAGTCCCCAAATTTTGTCGCTAGTAGATGCTTTCATTGCATCTGGTGTTGTGAAGTAGTCGTATCCAAGATTTTTAATTTCTGCAATTAAATCTTCCTTGTCATCTCTTGTAACTTTTTCTAAATGTTTTGAACCTGCACCAAGTACTACATCCATATCTTGATAAACTTGTTGTTCACCAAGGTCTTGGTAATTGTTTCTGTCAGGATTGTGTGCAGAAAAATCTGCTGGAGTTGCGTGTTGGATATTTGATGTAGACACAATTCCTGTTGATCTTCCACTTCTCTTTGCACCTTCTAGTACACTTGCAAGTGGCATTTTAGATTTGTTTTCGTCAAATGGTTCTGCACCTGGCATACCTGCTTTTGATGGATAAACTCCAACAAAAGGAGATTCAGATTTAATTCCTGTTGCCATAGCTGTACCTGCTGGAGCTGAGTCAGCAATTGGAGTGTTGGCATTGTTTGTTCTTACCATTCCAGTTGACATTTCGTCCATTACAAAAGTTTTGTCCTTTGTCATCCATCTTGCAGTAGTATAAGCCTCAATGCTCATACCATCTGGTATCATCATGATTACGTTTTTTGCACTTCCGTAGTCTTTAGCTTCAGCAAAAACAAAACTTGGAGCTAAAGTTGCAACAGCAAGGGCTGTCGCTAAAAATTTTTTAAATCCTTTCACAAAAATCCTCCTAAATATTCATTGATGCATATAATTTAACAGATAGTTGTAAAAATGATTTAGAGGGTTTGTAAAATATTTATATATTGGGCAAGGTGTGTTTGGAGCTTAAAGGATCTGGAGAGACTCTGAAGAGATGTGTCATAGTTTTAATTAGAATTCCCATCCAACGTCATCCTGAGCAAGGAAAATTTATTTTCCGCGTCGAAGGATCTGTAGAGTCTCGGGAGCGATGTGTCATCGTCTTAACCAAACTGCGTATTGGAGTTTCCCCTCAAAGTTTTCTCGTTAAGACGCTTATGTTGTTTCTCCTAAAGGTGCAGATTCTTCGACTCGAGCAAAGCTCTCGCTCAGAATGACGAGATAGAGGAAACATCAGGTGTTACAGCAATTTGCTGATGTGTTTTGTTGTCTCCTTTAGGCTTATATTTTAAGACGACTAGGCTGTTTCTCCTAATGGTGCAGATTCTTCACCCTTCCGGGTACACGGCGACTCGAGCAAAGCTCTCGCTCAAGATAACGGATTTTGAATTTGGATTCTCAAAATTGCAATTAAAAATTCTAAATAAAAAAGGATCCATGCAGGTCCTCATCCATTAATTTTTTTATATTTTTGAAGTGCATCTCTATAGGCAACTGTTATTGCTTTTGCCGATGATGCTAAATATCTCGTGTTTATTTCTGATATTATTTTTTCTTCATCCTTAACTATATTTTTTCCTTCGAATATTCTCTTCACAAAGTCTCTTGTAAGTTCAAGCGTTGCATTGCAATCGAAACAATATATATCGCCGCTTTTCCTATCTACTTCCATTGCAATATAAAAAAGTCCGTATATTTTTGTTATTGCATTGTCCATATTTGTTCTGGCTTCGCCCGTTATATATAATGTTTCTCTTTCCACGCTAAACCTCCATAAAACAATATACCATTTTTGATATCTCAGCTATTATATCTTTTGCAATATAATTTTTTGTTCCATTTACTAAAACTGTGAGTATATAGTCACAAGTGTCTGTAAAAAATATTCCGCCGTCATTTTCTAAGTTTTCTAAATCTCCACTTTTGCTCGCAAGTTTTAATTCTTCTGGCAGATATTTTTTAAGGCCGTAGTTTAATTTTTGACAAAGTAGTATTTCAAGGGCTATGCTACTCATCTCTTCATTTATCAGTTTTCCATCATATATCAGTTTAAGTATATTCATTATATCATTAGATGATGTGTAATTGTCAAAGCCTTTTTCTGCTGATTCTAGATCCATCATCTTTCTTTGAAGTACGGTGTTTTTTAGGTCTAGCATCTTACCCATCTTATTTATTTTCTCCATGGACACAAGGTCTATTAAAAAATTTGTACATGAGTTGTCGCTAAGTATTATCATAAGCTTAATTATTTCTTTTAGAGAAAATTCATGGCCCTCTTCAAGCTCAAATACTATTCCGCTTCCCTCTACTATGTTATGAGGAGAAATAATGTATTTCTCATTAAGGCTAAGTTTTTTCTTATCCACTTCGTCTAAGACTTCTGCCATTATTAAAAGCTTTATCATACTTGCAGAGGGAGATTTTTTGTCCCCCTCCACATTAAATGTAAAGTCTCTCTTTAAGTCACAAAAGCTCACGCTAATATTTGCATTTTGATTTGTGACGTATTTTTCTATTTTTTCTACAAGTTTTTCATAATTTTTCATATTACATCATTCGAAGTATCTGAGCAATTCCAATTCCGAGGAAGTTACCCACTGCTGCTCCCAAAACTCCCATTAAAACTCCTATACCTGCATAGGACTGGTCATAGGCTGATGCAACGATTGGTGCTGATGCTGCTCCGCCAATGTTTGCAAGTGATGCTGTTGAAACCATGCAAAGGTCCCATCTGAACATTTTTGAGAATACAAACATGAGCACTACGTGAACTATTAAGATGAAGAATCCAAAAACTACCCACATTGGTGCTGTAAGTAGGTCGACAATTGATGCTGTTGATGCAAGAAGTGATACTACTGCATATAGATACACGTTTGATAATTCTTCTACTGCTGGAACTTTTCCAAGTGGTGTAAGTGCACAGATTAGTCCAAGTATTGTTACAAATAGTGTTGTGATTGTTCCCTTATCAAACATTCCAAGGCCTGCCTGTGAAAGTGATTCGTTTAAAGCTCCTCCAATGTATTGAGATACTGCTGAAACCATTAGTGAAAGACCAATTAAGAAAATCCAGTCTGCTGATGTTGCTTCTTTTTTGCCCTTTGCTACTTCTTCTGCTGCAGCATCTGCTACGGCTTGTAGTTTTGATGTGTCTGCATTAGTTATTTTGTTCCACTTTGGTGCATATCTTACTGCCAAAAGTAAAAGTGCAATCCAAACTGAATAACATACTGTATCAAGTGCAAGTGCACAGCTATATGCTCCCGCATCTACTGGAAGTGCTGCCTGCATTGCTGCCATGTTTGCAGATCCTCCTACCCAAGATGCATAAAGTGCTGCAACTGCTCCCCATGTGTTGTCTCCAAGGTGTCCCTTAAAGATTATATATCCAATGAGTGTCCCAACGAATAGAGTTAGTGAACACGCCAAAAATATTGACACCATTCTTCCGCCAAGCTTTGCAAGTTTTTTAAAGTCACATCTCAAAAGCATTACAAAAATCATTGCGTAAAGTAAATTATTTTTTAGTGCTGAGTATGTTGTTGAACAAGCTTCTGAGTCGTAGAGACCCATTGTGCAAAAAGCCATGTTAAGTACATAGATAAAAACTAGTGGTGGCACTACATTAAATATTTTCCACTGAGTGTATTTTTCAAGTGCTAAAAGTGCTCCCGCTACAAACATCAAGAATGCAATATAAGTAAAACCATTAGTTATAACCATAAAAACCTTCCTTTCTTTTTTTATTTTTTAAATTTTAGTCAATGTATTCTATGTCCTCAATCCCCTTGATTCCAAGGCCGTAGTCGTTTGATACAGTTATGTCTTTTTCTTCAAAAACTGAACCGCCTATTACTGGATCGTGTGTGCAAAGTATTGGGCCATCAAGGTCAAACTTCGTGATAATTTGTTTTGCACAAGCAAGGTGCACTGCCGCGTTTACACTAATCTTTGCCTCGAGCATACATCCGAGCATACACTCAACCCCTGCAAGCTCTGCAAGTGATGTAATCTTAAGCGCGTTATAAATTCCTCCGCACTTCATAAGCTTTATGTTAATCATGTCGGCCGATTTTGTCTTTACAATTTCAAGTGCATCTTCTGGTGAGAATACACTCTCGTCTGCAAGAACTGGTACAGTTGAATTATCTGTTACATACTTTAATCCCTCAAGGTCGTGATAGATTACTGGCTGCTCAACTAGCTCTAAATCGATTAAATTCTCCTGCATCTTATCCAAAATTCTAACAGCTTCTTTTGGCGTCCACGCTTGGTTTGCGTCGATTCTAATTTTTGGTTTATCGCCAACGGCCTCTCTAATTTTAACGAGCCTTTCCACATCAAGAGAGTGATCGATTCCAACTTTTACTTTTAAAACGTCGTAACCCTTCTCTACTGCATAAATTGCATCAGCTGCCATTATATCTGGTGGGTTTACGCTAATTGTAATGTCTGTCTCAATATTTTTTCTAGATGAGCCCAAGAGCTTGTGCACAGGAATTTTGTAGAGCTGTCCGTACAAATCATAGATTGCCATGTCACATGCTGCCTTTGCGCTTGTGTTTTTAACTATGCACTTGTTAAGGTCAATAAGTAAGTTTTCAAGATCGTCTATGTCGCGCCCGATAATTGTTTTATTTATGTGATCTTTAAAGGCCGCTATAATTGATCCCGTAGTCTCTCCAGTTATGGCTCCAGTTGGTGGCGCCTCGCCATATCCAACATTACCTGTGTCTGTGTGAATTTCTACAACAACATCTTCGATTGAGTCCACTGATCTTAATGCAGTTTTAAATGGAACGCGAAGAGGTGCTCTTAATATTCCTAGTTTTACGTCTGTGATTTTCATATTAACTCCTTTCTAAACTAAAAAAGCCCAATAAAATACTAAGAGTATCTTACTGGGTTTCAAAATGTTTCTTGAGTTAGGGAAGTAACTCACGCAAATTGCTACAGTTTTTTATTTACTTACAAATATTATAATAAATATTATTACTTTAGTCAACTAACTTGTTGATTGTTTGAAAAAATTTTACAATAAAAAAGAGCCCCTAAGGGCTCAAAAATCATAAACTTTATACTTCTATAATTCCGTAGTTGCCGTCGTTTCTCTTGTATAAAACTTCGATTGCATCTATTTCTGCGTTTAAGAATATAAAGAATTTGTGATCAAGTAGTTCCATTTGAAGAATTGCTTCTTCTTCGCTCATTGGATTTAATTGAAATTTCTTTCTCTTTACAATTTTATTTTCTTCTTCCGGTTTATCTTCAATTAAATCGAATCTAATTGTCTCGTTGTTTTGATATCTCTTTTTAAGTTTAGTTTTATGTTTTCTTATTTGTCTCTCCAATACGTCCACTGCCTTGTCGATGGAAGTGTACATATCGTCTGTTGTCTCCTCTGCCCTAATGATTGTGTCCGGTAAGTATACTGTTACCTCTACAGTTTGTGAATCTTTTATGACAGAAAAAACAACTCTGGCTTCGATTTCTTCAGAAAAATATTTTTCAAGTTTTGATAATTTTTTCTCAGCCATGTCTTTTAAGCTGTCAGTTATCTCCATGTTTTTTCCAACAAATTTAAATAACATAAACGTCACTCCTTCCTGTGTAAATTATTTTTACCCAAGATTTACATTTTCTATCACACTAAAGTTATATACTCTTATTACTCTCAATTAGATTTGGGTATTAAATTAGTAGTTTACTGCGAGGACTGATTTTATGAAAAAAGAAAATATACCTGGTATCAATAAATTAAATTACAATTATAGAATTGGAATGAGAGCAATTAAGACTGCCCTTGCTGTTGTGATTGGCTTATATATTTCTCAGCTGCTTCATCTGAACTCGCCAATATTTGTATCCATTGCGGCAATATCAACTATGAAGGGCTCACTTTATGAATCTCTATCTGACACAAAGAAGAGACTCTTTACCTGCGTCTTTGGCGTTGTGCTTGGATATTTATCTTCAAAAATTTCGTTGCCATTTTATTTTGAACCTCTAATAGCAGGTCTTGGCATACTCTTTATAATTTATATTTTAGTAGTAATCGACATGAAGTCCATGACACAACTTTCATGTATCGTTTTTATGGCATCTTTTGCAGCAGAGTCAAAGTTAATCTATGCCGTTAACAGAATTATCGGCACATTCGTAGGCGTTGGCGTTGGTGTAATGGTAAATTATTTTATATCTTCACCCAATGTTTACAAAAATTATTTTGAATCCGTGAAGAAGACTTATCGCTCTGCCAACAGGGCCCTTAGAGAATATATTGTAAATGACAACTTAGAGCTCGATGAATTTGACACAGATTACAAAAAGACAATTAAACTCTATGAACTTTTAAAAAAAGAAGTCAAGACTCCCCTTGTAAGTGAAATTGACATCTCAAAAGAAAAAACTATGATGTCACTTCTAGACAGCATATCGGTTAGGTTCGAAGTTATAAAAAATACTGAGGGGAAAAATCTAAATGCCAATCTTGTAGACGAACTACATAAAAGATACAATGTAGATAAAGAGGCAACAAACAAACTGACTGAATCCGATAGAGTTAACAACTATCACATTGAGTCAATTTTAAATTATCTAGACGAATTAAAGAAACTTATAGGTGAAAATAATGATAACAATTAATGATATATACGAAACTTACAAAAATATAATGGATATTTCAAAAAATTTTGCAAGGCTTCCTTCAATAACTATTGGAGATGATGATAATCCAGATGTAATCTCGCCCTTTGAGAGGGAAGATTTTATGGCGTGGAGCGACTTTGATAAAGAAGATGCAATAGATCGAATAGACGGAGCCATGATATTTGGGCTTCGCGACAAAGATATAGAAAAAGACGATAGAGAAAAAATAAAAGAGTCTCTACTTTCTTCTTATGCATCAATTTTTAAATTAAAAGAGACTGAGCTCGGACTTGAGGCTTTCGACATGATGATGGAAAAGCGCTATATTATTTCAAAAACTCCTGCCACTTGTGACTTAAAATCAAATATGGTTATTATGAGAGTTGCATTTTATGACGGCGAAGCTTTTATTCTACACGTACTTAGAAATATAGAAGACGAGTTCTTTGGCCGCGTAGTAAAAAGAGAGTGGGATGATTTCCTATCTCTTGAAATGCCGCCAAACTCTAGCCAACACGAAATCAAAACATTTTTAAAACGCCATCTGCCCGACTTAATACTTATGTACTATTTAATTGATAGGGACATCTATGACATAGTTAAAGAAGGAAAAAGTGTCTCAGGTTACAACGTACTTGCAGACGCATTTACTAGAGAAGACTTCGAAATATTTAAAGATTTCGTAAGGAGCTATTCGGGAAAAACTTTTGAAGAGACAGAGATAATTCAAAACACAATCCTCTCCTACTTCTATCAAATTTATGAAAATTATTTAAAAGAGAAGTCACTCTCCTTTAAAGATTACAACATCAATTTTGCAAAAATTATTGAATCTTGCTGCAGAGATGGTATATATGTTACGAGTGAGGCTCTTAGTGAGCAGATTGGATTTTTGTGGGATTATTACTCCCTACTTAAAAAAGATGGACGCGATGTGGACTTTATTTTAGATAACTTAGACGATGCGAAAAATAATATTTTAACTTATCAAAATATTTTAAAAAAATCAACGAAGGGATTTTATCTCGACGATGACATCTTTAAGTGCGTTATAAATAGCGATTGGGACCCTGATGATTCAAAGTTTTTGGATTTGTACGAAAGCTTCTTGGATATTGTTGATAACGAGTACATCACAGTCCTAAAAAACGGAAATATTTCGCCTGGAATTTTACAAGAGCTTGCAAAGACCTTTGAAGTAAAACCGACGCGCGAAGTAAAAACATTTAAAAATTACCACTTCCCACTTTTCCAAATATTTTTATCATTCTCAGAAATGAAGGACATATTGGTTAAAGAAAGCTTCGAGGGCATGACTTATCTATCAATGGGAGATAATGCGCAAAAATATTTTATGCTGCCAGAAGAAATTAAAAAGAGTCTGTGGATAAGCACAATGTTAAATGAAAACTTTGTAAGAAAAACTTTTGGAAATGACACCGATAAATATGCAGAATTTATAATCGACTTTACGACGAACCTTGCCATGGGAAGAAGAATTACAAAACACGACATCAAAAGCGAACTTATGCCACTAATAGATGGCCTTATACTTTTTGGAATAATAAAAGGCGAAAAGGAATACAAGCTGACAAGGCTTGGAAAGATTTTATACGATTACTTCTCAGTGTCAAACAAGAAAAACAATGTAATAAAAGTAGACTTTTCAAAATAAATAAGTCCATGAGATTTTCATCTTGTTACGGAAAATTATTTTATTAAAATATAAAAAACCCCTGAAGTTTTAAACTCCAGGGGTATTATTTTTATATTAGTCAGCACTGTATGGTAATAGTGCGATTTGTCTTGCTCTTTTAATAGCAACTGTCATTTCTCTTTGGTGTTTAGCATTTAAGCCTGTAATTCTTCTTGGAAGAATTTTACCTCTATCAGAAATGTAGTTTCTAAGAGTTTCTACATCTTTGTAGTCGATTTTTTTAGTCTTATCCTTTTCAAATGGATCGACTTTTCTTCTTCTGCCAAATCTTCTTTGCATTTATGTTAACCTCCTTAAAATGGAATATCCTCATCGTCAATAGGGAAAAAACCGTCGTTGTCATTGTTGCCAACGCTAGAGAAGTCATCGCCATATGCAGAGTTAACTGGTCCACTGTTTTGGTTAGGTGATGAAAAACCACCTTGATTTTGGTTAAATCCACCCATGTTTTGTCCACCGCCAGATGAACTGATAAATGTAATATTATTAACTACAACATCTGTTGTATAAACAGTTCTTCCGTCTTTTTCGTAGGAACCTGTTTGGATTCTTCCCTCAACACCAATTTGTGAGCCTTTTTTAAAGTAGTTAGAAATAAGTTCTGCAGTAGAACCAAAAGCTGTGCAACCAATAAAGTCCGCAGTTTGCTGATTATTAGCTTCCATCTCTTGTTTCTTTTGTCTACTTAATCTACGGTCAACTGCAACAGTAAATCTAGCAATTGCCATACCATTTTGACTGTAACGAACGATCGGATCTCTTGTTAGTCTTCCTATTAAACAAACGCTATTCATAATATCTCCTCATTAGTCTTCGACTTTAACAATCATTTGTCTCATTACTGGGTCCATGATTTTAGCAAGTCTATTAAGTTCTACAATGTGTTCTGGTAAAGTTTCAAATTCTACGAAAACATAGTAAGCTTCGCTTTTGTATTCGATTTCGTAAGCAAGTTTTCTCATGCCCCATTCGTCTACATTTTGTACTTTGCCGTCTTTTTCGATTGCATTCTTAATTCTTTCAAAAGAAGCATTTCTTTTTTCTTCTTCCACTTCGGGATAAAACATAATCACCGCTTCGTACTTGTTCATTTAAATTACACCTCCTTTTGGTCTTCGGCATAGTTTTTCTCTATGCAAGGATTTCAATCTTTGATATTATATATTATATAAAAGAATTAGTCAAGAATTTTTGAGGTGATTATGAAAAGTAAAAAAATAACTGTCCCAAAGAAAAAAACAATAGCACTTGTAGCTCACGACCACAAGAAGAAGGAGCTTCTTGAGTGGGTTAAAAAGCACGAAGACAAACTAAAGGGCCACAACTTTATTGGCACAGGCACAACAGCTGCCATCATATCAAATAAAACATCACTTGACGTAAGAAGACTATCATCAGGTCCACTTGGCGGCGACCAACAACTTGGTGCTTTAATTTCAAAAGGAGAAATTGACATATTAATATTTTTCTGGGACCCCCTTGAGGCACAACCTCACGACCCAGATGTGAAGGCGCTTCTTAGAATATCGACGCTTTATGACATAGCCATGGCAACATCTCCGACAACAGCTGACTTCATACTGTCATCGCCTATGTTTTTAGATGAGTATGACAAGAGCGTGCTCGATAGCGAATATTCAGTGGAAGAGAGAATCGAACGAGATAACTTTGAAGACTAATAGGAGGAAATATGGATTACAGAAGATTTAACAACACAATAATAGCAAGAATCGATAGAGGCGAAGAAGTTCACGAAAAATTAGAAGAAATCGCCACAAAAGAAAACATAAAGCTCGCAAGCATCTACGGACTTGGAGCGACAGACAAATTTAGAATAGGATCATTTAAAGTATCAAACAAGGACTACACAGAATACGACTTCGAAGGCGACTACGAAATACTATCAATAATAGGAAGCATATCCACAAAAGATGGAGAGTACTACCCACATCTTCACATAAGCTGTGGCGATGACAAAGGAAAAGTATTTGGCGGTCACCTTAAAAAAGCTCGCATTAGCGTAACTTGCGAACTGACAATAAATGTAATAGACGGAAGAGTCGAAAGACAAATAGACGAAGAAACAGGAATAAACATTTATAAATTTGACTAATAAATTGGGGCCGCTGGGCCCCTTTTTGTGTGGAGAAAATTATTTTATAGATAATCTGTAGGGTCGTGGGAGCGATGCGCCCTCGTCTTAACCACGTTGCATATTGAAGCCATTCCCCGTAAGATGTTCTTGTTAAGACGATAAGGTCTCGCCCTACTACTTTGCAGATCCCTCGACTACGCTCGGGATGACGGAGTGTGGGGGCGTCATCCTGAGCGAAACGGAAGGCGCAGCCTGGAGTGCAGTCGAAGGATCTGTAGTGTTGTCTGGCGATGTGTTTTCGTCTTGATGTAAAAGTGTTTTGGGGTGATATGCGGCAGTAAAGTTTCGCAAAAAGCCGTTAAAAATTTCATTTGTTTGAGCAAGCCACAATAACCATTTCAAGTTAAAGAAAAAAGCTATAGAGAAAAAACTTAACAAAAATTATAACTCGCGAGTTATGAAATTTAGGCTTTTTGCGGAGTACTAAAAAGTCAGATAAGTTCAACACATTTTCCGAAGTGGGCGTTGGGGATTAGGTTGGTGCGCGAGGAAGGGAAGGGGACAATCGCAGCGGATGAGCGGAAGCCCCCTTCCCTTCCTCGCAAAATGAAATGCAAAACGCAGTTTTGAGATTAAGTTATTTATGATTTAACCTTGAGGTTTTCTCGTTAAGACGACAAGGTCTCGCCCTACTACTTTGCAGATCCCTCGACTAACGCTCGGGATGACCGGTAGGAGACGACAGTGAATGTAGATAATTTCATAACAATATCAGAGAAATGCCCACCTCCAACGTCATCCTGAGCGAACGAAGTGAGTCGCACTTTACAGCATAAGACCTACGACGAAATCAAAGATTTCTGTTAGGTCTTTAAAGGATCTGTAGAGTGATGGCGACGATGTGTTGTCGTCTTGATGTGAAAAAGTTTTGGAGTTTTTCTCCTTTACGCTATTTCTTTAAGACGATGAGGTTCGCCCTACTTTACAGATCCCTCGACTGTCGCTCGGTATGACTTATTGAGACGTTTATATGAATAAACTGTTATGTGCCTTTATGCAATAAATTTTTCTTACAAATCAGTCAACTCTAATTTTACTTCAGTAAAACTTTTTAAAAACATAAAAAACCTACAGACCTTAAAATCTGTAGGCTTCTATATTATTTTTCAAAAATTTTCATTACAAAACTATTTATTAAGCCAAGTACTATTGCTGCCCAAAATGCTGTTCCAAAGCTTGCGATATAAGCATTTGGTGTAAATTTAAAAGCAATCATTAGCACTAGAGCATTTACAACTAAGGAAAAAATTCCGAATGTTAATATTGTAAGTGGTAGTGACAATACTTTTAATATTGGTTTAATAAACATATTGACAATGCCAAGAACAATTGCAAAAAGAATCATTGTTCCACTTGTTGCAAAGTGAATGTTAGCAAAAAGTGCATCTAGAATAAAAATTGAAATTAAGTTAGCAATTAAAGTTGCTATAGGACTAATCATTAAAAAACCTCCATGATTAATAATTTATTTATAAAATTTTTTTAAAATATTTAAGTAACTATCTTTGTAAGGGTGGTTCCTAAACTTGATGTCAAAAAATTTGGATTTATATAGGCATGTCCTCTTCCTTGTAAAAGTATCAAAGCTTGCCTTGCCGTGATAATTTCCAATTCCAGAATTTTTAACTCCGCCAAAGGGAGCTCTATTCGATGCCATGTGCATAAGCGTGTCGTTTACGCATACTCCTCCAGAATTTATATTAGAAATAATCTTTTCGATAAAATCATCGTCGTCAGAAAAAATATACATTGCAAGGGGATTTTTGTTAACTTCAACGATATCACGAATCTCATCGATGTTTTCAAAGGTCAAAATCGGAAAGATTGGTCCAAAGATTTCTTCGTTCATGACTTTTGAGTCAAGACTCGGCGAGTCGATTATAACGGGAGAAATTTTTAAATTTTCTTCGTCAAAGTGCTCTACTCCAAGCTTTGGAAAGATTGCGTTACCTTCAATCAAGTTTGCGACTCTGTTAAAATGTCTTTCGTTAATAATATTTGGATAATTTTTGTAATAATATTCCTTACTCGGTATGGCCTTTTTTATCTGATGAATTATCTCATCAATCAGCCTATTTTTAACCAAGCTGTGACATATGATGTAGTCAGGTGCGACACAGGTCTGCCCCGCGTTCATAAGCTTTCCAAAGACAATTCTTTTGGCACATTTTTTGATATTTACATTTTCATCGACAATAGTAGGCGACTTGCCACCAAGCTCAAGCGTAACGGGAGTTAGATTTTTTGATGCTGCCTCCATTACAATTTTTCCAACTCTAGGGCTTCCAGTAAAAAATATATAGTCAAAGTCCTTTTCGAGAAGCTTGCTGCTTACATCTTCTGCTCCCTGAACAACTTGTACCCTATTATCAGAAATCTCCTTTAAAATTTTATCTATCCAAAAGGAAGTCTCGTTTGCGTATTCAGAGGGCTTTAAAATAACAGTGTTTCCGCCAGCAACTGCTCCCACAAGAGGAGTTAGACTTAAGTTAATAGGATAGTTCCAAGGCGACATTATGAGTACGACGCCGTGAGGCTCTTTAATAACCTTAAGGCTTCCTGGAAACTGCGTGATTGAAGTTCTAGGATTATCAGGTTTTGATAATCTTTTAAGATTTTTTAAAAAATAATTTATCTCTTCATACACAATTCCAAGCTCTGTCATAAAAGCCTCGGCCCTTGACTTGCCGAGATCCTTATAAACCGCATTTAAAAGTTTTTCTTCGTGCTTTTCTAAAGCATCTTTTAAAATTCTAAGATAATAAATGCGGCCATCGATGTCTCTTGTCTTGCCACTTTTATAATAATCATAAGAATTTTTAAAAATTAGATCAATGTCCATAGCATCACCTACTTACTAATCATATACCCATATTTATATCAAATTACTTTATTAATTTGCACTGCGTGCAATGTCTATTAAGTGATCTATTGCAATCATAAAGGCGACGATTATGTCCATGTACTCTTCATCATATATCTCAATTTCAAATCTGTCGGCAATAGTAAAGAGCTCGCGCTTCATCTGGCCAATTTCCTTGTCGCCATTTTTAATCACAAAGTTGTGGGATAAAAAATCTCCTTCGATAGAAATATCCATGCTTGGAAAGATTACATCAATTTTCTTATAAAATAACCTAAAGCGTGACTTTAACCTTGCCACATCTCCATTTGCAAAAGTTATTACAAACTCGGGAAGATAGTGGAGAAGTTCCCTTGTGATGACGAAGATCTCGTTATGATTTTTATCAGAAACTGTAACATTTAACCCGAAAAAAGCAAAATCTTGATCCACATAATAAACCACTTCGTCGTTCTCATCTAAAATTGGATAGTGGTCTGTAATCTTAAAAACTTTTTGCTGTATGTATAATTTTTTCATAAAAACTCCTTAAACTTAAAAAAATTGGGCATATAATATATAATATTATTATGTTAGAAAGTTTTTTGTAATACAAGGAAAAATCTCTTCTTTGACAAAACTTAACTTTTTAATCAGAATGGAGGAAAACATGAAGAGAGAATACAGCTATTTTCCAATTTTTGGAATAATCATAATTAACGCAATAATAGCAGTGATATTAAATGAAATTTCTGAAAACTTGGAATTTATACAACTTATCGTGGGAATAATATCAAACTTTTTAATCTTTTCGGGACTATTACATACGAGAACGGGAGGAATAGGAGATTATTTTTCAAACATCAAGAGAATAAATGCGAATGTAATATTTGTAAATATAGTCTCTGGAATAATAAGCGCATTGTTTTTGATGCTTATCATATCCTTAAGCGCGGTCTCTTATATTCCAGATGACATCTACTTTGAAAAGAGCTCATCTAATATTGGAATAATAACAGCACTGGTAATTGGCACAATAATTATGGAACTTATATTTATGTACACAAACTTGGTGTTGGCAGACGAGAGAAATGAAGAATTAAGCTTTGGAGCTTCGCTAAAACTTGTAATAAAGACTGGATTTAATTTGACACTTGAAACAGTAAAAATATTTTTAAAGATATTTTTTATACCAGTGATATTTTTAATAATAGTTGGACTAATGACTGTGACAAAAAGTGTTGGAGTTCTGCCAACAATTGCAGTAATAGGACTTTCAGTGAGCATTATATATTTAGTATTTGCAATACCAACATATATGGCTCGAATCTCCGATGCGTATATAGATTACACAGGACATAACATTGATGGAAAATTAGAAGATGGGGAAGAACAAGACGAAGAAGAACGAGACGAAGATCCAGAAGATTAAATAGTAAAAAAAAGGTATGGTGCATAACTTGCATCATACCTTTTCTATTAATAAAGAATTTAGAAAACTCTCGGCACAGTAGATTGATTAACTATAAAAAGCCTTCACACGCCGTCATATTGAGTGAGGGGTTCGATAGAGTCGCAGAATCTGCGTCTTAAGGAGAAACAGCCTAAGCGTCTTAAAGAGATAGCGTAAAGGAGAATGACTCCAATACGCAACGTGGTTAAGACGACCGCACATCGCTCCCGAGACCCTACAGATCCTTCGACTTCGTCGTCGCTTTGCTCCTTCTTCGCTCAGGATGACGCCCCATGAGGTGTTCTTCATATAACGCAGATGAACCATGGCGCAGTTACAACATACTCTATTAATAACCTCAACACTCCGTCATCTTGAGCGAAAGAAAATTCGCAAGAATTTTCTGAAGTCGAAAGATCTGTAACTTTAGAAGCAACAGCCTACTCGTTTTAACCAAACAACGTAGAGGGCATAACTATAACTATCGAAAAATAACCTAAACACCTGTCGTCACCTATTATTCGTCATCCCGAGCGTAGTCGAGAAATCTGCGCCTTTAGGAGAAACAACCTAAGCGTCTTAACGAGATAACCTCATGGTTAAATCATAAATAACTTAATCTCAAAACTACGTTTTGCATTCCTTTTTGCGAGGAAGGGAAGGGGGCTTCCGCTCATCCGCTGCGATTGTCCCCTTCCCTCTCCTCGCGCACCAACCTAACCCCCAACGCCCACTTCGGAGAATGTGTTGAACTTATCTGACTATTTAGTACTCCGCAAAAAGCCTAAATTTCATAACTCGCAGATTATAATTTTTGTTAAGCTTTTTCTCTATAGCTTTTTTCTTTAACTTGAAATGGTTATTGTGGTTTGCTCAAACAAATGAAATTTTTAACGGCTTTTTGCGAAACTTGTCTTCTGCATATCACCCCAAAACACTTTTACATCAAAACGAAAACACATCGCTCAAAGACTCTACAGATCCTTCGACTGCACTCCAGGCTTCGCCTTCCGTTCCGCTCAGGATGACGTTGGATGGGTGATGGTCAAAACTACGACACATTGCTCCCACAGCCCCACAAATCCTTCGACGCACAAAATAATTTTTCTATTGTTTTAACTGCATTAAAAAAGGAAGGCTTAGCCTTCCCAATAATTTATTCTACTTCAAATCCGTGAGCGCTGTCGATTTTTATATTTGTGTTATAAAATTCTTCAAGTCCCTTTACTGCGTAGTAAACGTCTTTTGCTCCGCCAGTTTCATAATTTGAGTGCATTGCAATTTGTGCAAGACCCATGTCAACTGCGTGAACAGAAACTTGTGTGTTGGATAAGTTTCCTAAAGTGCTGCCGCCCATGATGTTACTTCTGTTTGCAAAGTTTTGGTATGGAACTTCCGCGCGATTTAGTATAGTCTTAAACACAGATTGGCTAAACGCATCAGATGTGTATTTTTGGTTTGCAGCTTCTTTTATTACAATTCCGCCGTTCATGAATACTTTGTTTTCGTCATCAGTTTTTTCTGGATGGTTTGGATGAACTGCGTGTGCGTTGTCGCATGATACTAAGAAACTCTTGCTAATTGCTCTAAAGTAGTCTTCTTCAGTGTAACCGAGATTGTTGTTAATTCTCTTTAGAACATCGTGAAGGAATGTTGACATTGCACCTTGTTTTGTGTTTGATCCAACTTCTTCATTGTCAAAGCATGCATATACATTAATAGCCTTGTCATTGTTAGATGCGATAAATGCCTTCATTGATGTGAATGCACATTCTAGGTCGTCAAGTTTTGGAGTTGATATAAATTCATTTTCAAGTCCCCAAACTTTTCCCTCTTGTCTATTTACAAGGAACAAATCTTTTGCTATAATGTCTTCTTCTTTGACGCCCATTTCGTCAGCAATCATCTTGTCGTAAGCACCTTTTTTAAGTGCGCCTGCTGAAAATAGTGGACAAAGGTCAACTTGTCTATTGTATTTGTATCCGTCGTTAATATCTCTATTAAAGTGAATTGGTTGATTTGGTATTATCAACAAATCTTTGTCGATGTTAAGAAGTTTTGATTCTACCTTGTTGCCGTCCTTTACCAAGACTCTTCCTGCAAGTGAAAGAGGTTTATCAAGCCAAGTTGAGTCGATTACTCCGCCGTAACTTTCGACATTAAGTCTTAGGTAGTCGTCTGGTCCTTCTAGTTCTGGCACGCTCTTTACCTTGTAAGTTGGTGAGTCGCTATGTGATGCTGTCATTTGGAAGTGGTAGTCAGTTAGGTCACGGCCTATTTTAAAGGCGATGATACTTGATCCATTTCTCATTGTGTAGTAAGCTTTTCCCTTTTCAAGCTTCCATTCTTCGCCTTCTCTTAAATAAGTTGCGCCTGCTTCTTCCATATAGTTTTTTATATTATCGATTGAGTGGAACATACTTGCACTTTTTTTATTAAATTCAAGTAGTTCTTCTGCTAATTTTAAATATTCCATTTTTTACACCTCTATTTTTATTTAACCAATTTTACACAAATTAAAACAAAGAGCCGGATGACCGACTCTTTAAATTTTATTTTTCAATTCCAAGTTTTTTATCTTCACGTGCTCTAAGCATTGGAAGGATCATACCAAGTGCAATTAGTACCACTGGAGTGATAATATTTAGCATAAGTTGGAATGGATCGTCTGAGTAGATTCCAAGTAGACAGCAAGCTGCTGTTACGAAGAAGCACCATCCACCAAAGAATAAAGCAACGCCGTTACCCTTGACGAATTTATATTCTCTTGGGAACTCTTCAGTTTTTCTTCTAAGAGCAATGTATGCAACAAATACCCATAGATAACGAAGAGGCATTACGATTGAATTTAGTTTAGTAAGTTGTCTTAAAACTGCAGCAGCACCTGGTGCTACGATTTGTGCAACAATAATAGCTCCGCAAAGAACAACTACAAGCTTGATACCATTTATAAATGCACCGTATTTATTCTTTTTAAGAAGACTTCTTGGGATAAATTGATTTGCCCTTTCGTCTTCAAGAAGCATTCTAAGTGGTGCGTCAATACTTACAACTAGTGTAGAGAATTGTCCAATCATGTTGCAAAGAGCATAGATGATTAGAAGAGTATTTCCAATTCCGTAGTATTCACCAAGTTGTTGAAAAGCCATGTAAGCTCCGTTTGCAAGGTATGAGTCAAAAGCCTCTGGACTTGCGTTTATAAGTTCTGGATCAAACATCATTCCCATAGCAATAGTACCAAATACAGCAGAAATAATTACCATGATTGCAGCAAAGATCATTGCTCTAGGGAATGCCTTAGAAGCGTCGCCTTCCATCTTGTTAACATAAGGACTCATCTTCTCAATACCACCTACAGCAAATACTAAGATTGATAGAGAAGTGAAGTACTTCATATCAAATGTTGGAATCAAATTATTAAATGACCAGTCTGCAGAAAGATATCCACCGTTTGGATTAATCTTTGGAGCAGCAAACATCATTACAATATATAAAATTGACATTACAAACATTGAAGAACCTGCAAGAGTGGCAAGATTTTTAAGAGGGTTGATACCTCTACTAGCAACCCAACAGAAGAATAAAAATACAACTAAAGTTGCAATTTGAATATAAACTGTTGGAATCTTATCATAAACATCTGCACTTTGGAAAATCATCCAAGAAAGAGCCTTAAGTCCGCCTGATCCCTTTGAAGCAATGTATGTGATGTGACATGCCCAATAAGTCCAACCTGCGTAGTAAGCAAGTTTTTCATTAGTAGTGGATCTGATCCAAGAAGTAACCCCTCCACCTTCGTTTTTAAAAGCACTGCCAAGTTCTCCTACCATGAAAGCATTTGGAATGAAGTAAAGTAAAAACATCATTATCCATGAGAAGATAACTTGAATACCGTTGAAGTATATAAAACCATTAACAACATTACCAAAACCCCAAAGAGTCGAGAACGCCATAAATGAAAGCATATACCATTTAATTCGTTTTTCTGATTCTATCAACTTTCTTTCTCCTTTCGAAATTTATTATAATTTCATATAAATACATATTAGAATAATAAAAATAAAATCTTATAAAGATGGAAAATGTTTTTTATATCCTTATAAAAATTTTTAAAAATTGTTTTTAATATTAAACTAATATAATAACTATTATATATATAAAGGAGGTAAAATTCTACCGATTTATATAAATTCTACATTAAAACCTTTAATTTGCAGGTTTAAATGAGTAAAGTAACATTTGGATTATTATGTTTATATCTTAAGGGAAAACTTAAAAATTGGGAAAAATGTATTTTTGCAATTATTCCATATATTGAAATATTGTTTTTATAGTGGAATTATCTGTGAGATGTGGTGGAATGAGAAGTGCAGTCGAAGGATCTGTAGAAACTCGGGAGCGATGTGTCTTCGTCTTGACCATGTTGTGTATTTGGGTTATTCCCCTTAGTGTTGTCTCGTTAAGACGCATAGGTCGTTTCTCCATAAGGTGCAGATTCCTCGACTCGCGTTTCACGCTCGCTCGGAATGACGGAGTGTGCACGTTATTACTCAAATAGGTCGCTACTGTGCCTATGACTTATCCACGTTATATGGAAGACACCTCTTTATACGTCATCCTGAGCGAACGAAGTGAGTCGAAGGATCTGTAGGGTCTTCGAGCGATGTGTCGTCGTTTTTACCACGTTGTGTCTTGGAGTCATTCCCTTTAGTGTTGTTTCGTTAAGACGCATAGGCTGTTTCTTCTTAAGGTGCAGATTCCTCGACTCGCGTTTCACGCTCGCTCGGAATGACGAAGTGTGGGACGTCATCCTGGCGAAACGGAAGGCGAAGCCTGAGGTGGAGCCGAAGGATCTGTAGAGTCGTGAGAGCGATGTGTCATCGTCTTAATGATGAAATGTTTAGAAGTTATATGCGGCAGAAGAGTTTCGCAAAAAGCCGTTAAAAATTTCATTTGTTTGAGCAAACCACAATAATCACTTTGATTTAAAGAAAAAATCTATAGAGAAAAAACTCAACAAAAATTACAACCCGCGAGTTATGAAATTTAGGTTTTTTGCGGATTACTAAAAAGTCAGGTAAGTTCATCACGCTTTCCGAAGTAGGCGTTGGGGGTTAGGTTGGTGCGCGAGGAGAGGGAAGGGGACAATCGCAGCGGATGAGCGGAAGCCCCCTTCCCTTCCTCGCATCGGGAATACAAAACGCAGTTTTGAGATTAAAGTATTTATTACGATTTAACCTTGAGGTTTTCTTGTTAAGACGACAAGGTCTCACTCGATGACTTTGCAGATCTTTCGACTCGAGCAAAGCTCTCGCTCAAGATGACAGGTGTGGAGGTTTTATGGGGTTTAAGTTGTTACTGTGCCCAATGCTTGCTTAATTCTTTGTTAATAGAAAAAAGGATATGATGCAGAGACCATTAGCTTGGCCGAGCGACCTCGAGCGTGTCTCGCATCATACCTTTTTTCGTTTGTTTAATTTTTTTATTTTTTTGAGGTTCTCTATGAGGTTTTCTCGTCAAAACTCATAGGCTGTTTCTCCAAAAGTTGCAGATTCTTCGACTCGAGTTTCACGCTCACAGTGACGGAGTATGGGACGTCATCCCAAGAAGATCGAAAGGCGTTTAATTAAATCATTAATTTCCACAATAAAAGACCTAAGGTCATGGCTTTTAACCATCCCTCAGGTCTTTTTGATTTATCTTGAAAATTCATCAAGCTTCTGTTAATTCTGCTTCTTTTTTCAGTCTTTCTTCTCTCATTTGATGTCTTAGGTCGTCTTCTGCTTTCTTTCTCTCGTATGCGTGCATTATTAGTGCCATTGTTACTACTGCATATGATAAGAATGTTCTGAAGTATTCTCCAATTATTGCATCTCCTGCCAATACTCTACCTGCTTGTGGAAGCACTATAAACATTAAGTGGAACAGTGCTGTTCCCAAGATTACATTTGGTATAGATGCTTTTGATACGCTGGCTCCTCCTACAAGTATTGCTGCTGCTGCATATAGTGCTGCTTGGTCCTGTCCTGCGTAAGTTGCAAGTGTTCCGATGTTTTGAAGATAGATAATTTGTCCATAACATGCAAGCACTGTTGACATTACTATTGATGAGATTCTAATTTTATCTGCATCCATTCCTGCGTTTTGTGATACAAATTGGTTTTGCCCTACTGCCTTCATGTCGTGTCCAAGTTTTGTGTTTCTAAACCAAACTATGAATAGGCAAAGCAGTGCAATTATTATTATTGTAACTACAGGAATGTCAAAAAGTATTGCTTGTTTTTCTGTTATTGGAATATTTACTCTAAATTTTAAAATATTGTCAAGGCCCTGTGCTGATGCAAGTGTGATTGAGTTTTTGATTCCGTAACCTTGTGAAAGTATCATGGACTTATTCTTTAGTGGGATTATTGTCCCACAGAGGTTTAATAAGAATAACATGTACCAGCCGAGTATGAAGAATGAAAGCATCATTGATGTAATCATTTCTCTTCCACGCGCCTTGTTTAAAACTTTTCCTGAAAATCTGCCAAGAAATATTGCAATTGGTGTTCCAATTATAGCTGCTATTATAAGTCCAGTTAAACCAGTAAAGCCCCAGTCTTGTGCAAATATTATTCCAATTTGTCCTGCCATTGCTCCAAGAGGGATACCGAAGTTAATTCCCATTCCTGCAATGATTGGAATTATTAGAGATAATACCAAGAATGTGTTTCTCACCATTCTCTTTGACAACTCGTTAGTTATATAAGATAGTGGTGGTTTTGCGATTATTAATCCAGCTGTTACTATTATTATAAATAAAATCGGAACCATAAATCTGATTAGTGTATTTTTTAATTTTTTACTCATCTGCGTTCCTCCTAGTAAGAGCATAAATAATCATTCCATTTGTGATAATCATACGTAAAATTTCTGATATATCTATATTTAAAGCTCCATTTATTACTGTTGGTGTAAGTGTTATTATTCCTTGGAATAAAAATGTTCCAATGATTACATTTGGTATAGATGCCTTGTTGATACTCGCTCCACCGATTAAAAGTGCTGCAACTGTTTGGAATGTAAAAGAAAGTGGAGCTTGATAAAGCTGGATAAATCCATAGGATTGTTGATAAATTATTATCCCCATTGATGCGATTACTGTGGAAAGAATTACAGACACAAGTCTTGTCTTTTTAATATTAATTCCACTTGCTCTTGCGTAGTCTGGGTTTGATCCAACTGCAGTCATTGCAGTACCAGTCTTTGTCTTAAAGAAAATCCAAACGAAGAAGGCGATTATGCCAAATATTAAAAACATTCCAACTGGAACGCTAACTCCAAAGACTTTAAAACTTAAGAGTCTATCTATAATTCCCGTAGTGACTCTCGTTCCGTCGTCAAGAACGACAGACTTCATCCAATAATCTGCAACTGGAATTTGTTGTGAAAGTCCAGTGCCTCCATAGGAAAGTACAGAAACTGGATTCTTGTAAGGTAGCTTTAGATAAGCAATACACATAAGAGCTGTAAAAGAATAACCAACATAAGTTGCAATTAACATCTCGTCGCCCACGATTCTATTTAGTAGAAGTCCATAAAGCGCTCCGAATATTACTGCAATCGCCGCTCCAATTAATATTGCCACAAAAATTCCGCCAAAGCCCTTTAGTCCAAATTCAATTGAAGTAACTCCACCGAGTATTCCAGCAACAATTCCTATTGGAATACCAAAGTTAAGTCCACAACCAGATTGAACCATTGGCACAAGTGAAAGCACAAGAATTGAAAACATTCCAAATCTTGCAAGCACATTTTCTACAGAGTCCTTTAGAGATACGCCTGCAAAAGGGGCCGCTACAAAAAGAACTAGTAGGAATACTCCAATGATTAGTCTAGGTATTCCAACTCTTTCAACAAAACTTTTCTTTTTAACCATTTAAAGCTGCCTCCTTCTCTCCACTCATCAGTAGTCCAAATTTTTGTGCATCTTCACTAGGAGATAGTATGCCGGCAATTTTTCCCTCGCATATTACTGCAATTCTATCGCATATGCTTCGTAGCTCTTCAAGCTCTGATGAAACCATTACAACTGTTGTGTCATTTTCAACATTAATGTCCCTTAGCGCATCGAGAACTAGTTCCTTTGCTCCAATATCTATTCCACGTGTAGGCTCTGATACGAATAGGAGCTCAGGCTCCATTGCAAATGCCTTTGCCAAACAAACTTTTTGTTGATTTCCACCAGATAAATTGCCAGCCTTTTGGTGAGAGCCCATTGTCTTAATTGAAAGGGACTCGATATACTTATCTGCCAAGTTCTTCATCTGGTCTTCGTCTCTAAATTTTATTCCCATTACTTTTTTTATAAACTTCTCTTGAACCTGCATTGCATTAAATGAAATATTCCAATAAATTGGCTCATCAAGTAAAAGTCCAACGCCACGCCTATCTTCTGACACGAAGGCGATTTTATTTTTTAGAATGCTTAATGTGTCTCCAAGCTTTAACTTCTCGCCGTTAAATACGCATTCTCCTCCAACGGGATAAGTCCCCAAAATTCCGTTTGGGATTCCAAGTTTTCCCTGACCAGCAAGACCTGCAATTCCAAGTATCTCACCGCGATAAACTTCGAGGTTTACATCAAAGACTGCCTCGCCTGGCATGTCGACCCAAAGATGATTCATCTTAAGTATTACATCTTCTTTGTCGATTTCTTTGTGTCTTCTCTTTTTGGCGATTTTTTTATCTTCATCACGTCCGACCATCCACTTTGCAATTTCTTCCATAGTGAGGTCTTTGTTTTCCCTATCTTCTATTATTTCACCGTCTCTTAGTACGATTACCTTGTCGCATATGCTTATAATTTCTCGCAGTCTATGGGTTATAAAAATAATTGCAATTCCAAGATCAGATAGTCTCTCTAAAGCTTTCATCAAGTTGTTTGCCTCTGACTCAGTAAGAACTGCTGTCGGCTCATCCATTATGATTAACTTTACATCTTTTCTTGTGATTTCTCTTGCTATTTCTATAAACTGTTTGTGCCCAACGGGCATTTCAGAAACTTTGTCATTTGGATCGATTTTTATCTCTAAAGTATTGAGAGACTCTCCTGCAATATCTATGTTGCCTAAAGTATCCACATTTTCTAGCTTTTTATCAAAAACTTTTGAGATAATTGAGGGATTTGTCTTTTCCATATTAAGCGTAATATTTTCAGCAACTGTAAATCCTGGTATCAAACTGAATTCTTGATGGACCATTCCAATTCCTGCAGCAAGGGCATCGATTGGATTTTTAAAATTAATTTTTTCTCCATCAAAATATATTTCTCCTTCATAGCCACCAGTGTGATGGATGACTTCCATTCCAAATAGAATGTTCATAAGAGTAGATTTGCCTGCGCCGTTTTCTCCAACAAGGCCCAATATTTCGCCTGCGTCTAGAGAAAAGTTTACTCCCCTAAGAACCGAGTTTTCGCCAAAATTTTTGCTGACATTTTTAACTTCAAGTAATTTATCTGTCACAAAAATACCTCCAACTATAAATAAAATCAACGGAAGAGCCCGTTGATTTTATTATTAAAATAATAATTTTATTATTCTGCTTTTCCTTCAGCTTGTTCTTGATCAGCTTTAATTTGTTCTAAGTCAACATTTAGATTTAGATATTTTTCAGGAACGTCAACTTTATCCATACCTAGGTATCCCTTGCCGTATACATAAGTGTCTTGAGAAACTAGTATGTGGTTTTGTTTAGCTTCACCAGTAGCTCTATCTACATAATTTGTAGCCATCCAGTGTGCACCTTCAGTATAGTTTTCAATTGATTTAATAACTGCATCGTTATCTAGAAGTTCTCCATTGCCATGGATTACATCGATTACATGATCAAGTGCGCCAAGCGTTACAGAATATCCAAGGGAGTATGCCCATGTTCCCATTCTTCCGCCGCCACCTGCGTCAACAACTGCCTCTTCAACTTTTTTGTTGATTGCTTGCCAGTCGCCTGCAAGGTCTTTTATGTCTACAGAGAATGCCTTTGGATAACCCATTATTGGAGATGGTAGGTCTTGTTCAACAAAGATTGCTCCACCAGCTGCAACTCCTCTTAAAAGAGGTTCAGTATGGGCGTCGTTAGTACAGAAGAAAGCTGTGTCTTTTCCATACTTATCAATCCAAGGTTGGATATTTTCTGCGATATATTGTTGTGCACCTGGTACACCAATGTCTGTTATTGGGTCAGGAGCGTTTAGAGAAATAAATTCAAGTCCAAGCTCGTTACAAGCTTCTTCCATGATTGCACGTCTTAGAGCTAATAGTTCGATAGACATATGTCTTGGGAAAGTTATGTGAGCAAATTTAGTAGCTCCCATTTCTTTTGCAGCAGCTATGATTCTATATCCTCTAGAAACATTGTCTGCGTCAATTACAAGGTCAGATGCATCTTCAACCATTATTGTGTCTTCTTGTGCAACTAAGTTAACAAGAATGATGTCTGGTCTTTTGTCTCTTATTTGTTTAAATGCAGCTGAAGTTCCTGGAACAGATTGGTTAACTATTACAGCCTTCATAAGTGGGTCGTCTGCCATAGCTACGATTTTAGAAATTGTAGTTTCTTGTTCTGCATCAAACTTATCGGGATAAGTATCGTGACGAATAACTCCGCCCTCATCTGCTGAGCCGTATTTTTCGATTGCAGCTTGAGCCGCACGGAATTCATCTTCTCCTTGGGAAACAGTACCTGTAATTATACCGATGTGGTACTCGTCTCCTTCGGAGATTGTGTCAAACTTTGCCTTAACTCCATCGTCAGCAACTGTTTTTTCGCCTTCTGCTTCTTTCGGAGCATTGTCAACTTTTTGGCATCCTGTAAAAGCAAAAACTGCAAGTACTACTAAAGCGATACCAAAAATCCTTTTTAATTTACCTTTCATTGTCACACCTCTTTTTAAAATTAGTTTAGTCATTTGAATTATTAATACAATATCACTTAAAATGGTCGAAGTCAATAGTACTTTAAAGGTATTTCATGGTAAAGTGGCAAGTTTTTAAAAATAAAAAAATACCTCAACTGTTTTTTAAGTTTAGGTATTTAAAAATTCTTAAATATTTAATTTTTCAAAACAAAATTAAAAAAGTTTTTTAAAATCTGTGACGTTTTCACAAATTATAACTGCCATGTTGGTGGCTCTATTCCGTTTTCTTCCAAGAACTTATTTGCCCTTGAAAATGGACGCGAACCAAAGAAGCCTCTGTTGGCAGAAAATGGTGAAGGATGTGGCCCCTCTATTATGAGATGCCTACTATTTGTTATAAGTCTTTTTCTCTCGCGCGCGTGATTGCCCCAAAGTATAAAGACAACTGGCTTTTCTCTTTCATTTATTTTTTTAATCACCGCGTCTGTAAAAATTTCCCAGCCGATTTTTGAGTGGCTCATTGGCTGATGAGCTCTAACTGTAAGAGTTGTGTTAAGAAGCATTATTCCCTCTTCTGTCCACTTCTTTAAGTAGCCAGAGTCTGGTATCTTAACTCCAAGATCTTCGTTTAGTTCCTTATAAATATTTCTTAGTGAAGGAGGAACTTTTACTCCCTCTTTAACAGAAAAAGCAAGGCCGTGTGCCTGCCCAACATTGTGATATGGGTCTTGACCTAGGATTAAAACTTTTAAATCTTCATAAGATGTGTAGTTAAAAGCATTAAAAATATCTTCTGCCTTTGGAAAAATCTGATAGTGTCGATATTCATCTATTAAAAGCTCTCGCAAGTTTTTGTAGTAGTCCTTTTCAAATTCTTCCTCAAGTATTTCTTGCCAATCATTTTTTATTATCTGTTTCACTTTATCACCTTCTGAAAAATTCAAATATTGATCTTCTAAGTGATGGATCGATTAATTTTTCGAGCTCTTTTCTGCTCTCATTTGTGCAGAAGATCACAAGCCTATCGCCCTTTTTAATCTCCGTATTGCCACGCGGGATTACGGCGGAGTTATCGTATCTAATTATTCCGCCAATAATTATTCCATCTCCCAGGTCGATGTCCTTTAATTTTTTGTCGATGTATACGAAGTCATCTGGAATTTTTATCTCATATACTCTCGCCTTTCCACCAAACATGAAGTTAATGGAGAGCTTCATCCCCCTGTCAATTGACTTTACTATTTCATTTGCAACTAGAACCTTTGGGTCGACTATTCTGTGAATTTCTAGTGGGTCTAGAATTTTGGAATAATTATTTACATTTTGAACGACGATGTTGCTCTTTATGCCGTGAGCTTTTGCCATAAGTCCCAATACAATATTTAGCTCGTCTGAAGATGTCATTGAAATAAATGTTGCATCTTCTTTAATGTTTTCGTCTTCAAATAACTTTTCATTCTTTAAGCTTTTATTTACGACAAAGGCGCTCGTGTTTTTGTTCCTGTACTCCTTTGCCTTTACTCTGTCAGGCTCAATTATTTTTACATTTGTGTTTTTTAGATTTGAAAGCATCTCATTAACTATGCCGTCTCCCGATGCAATGACTACGTCCTTGTAATCCTTTGACGGTGGAAGTTCAAAGTGAGTCATCTTGAAGTTTCTAATGTCGCGAGATAGTCCCATAAGATAGATGTAGTCATTTGCCATTAAGACTGTATCTCCATTTGGAACGATGAGCCTTCCGTCTCGAAATATTCCAACGACAAGTATTGTTGCAAGTGAACCCACATCTTTTATCTTAATATTTTCAAATTCTTTGTCATAATTTATCAAGTGCCCTGCGACTTCGATTTTGCCCTTGCCAAAATAGTCGGCTTGGTAATGCTCGTAATTTCCAATTAATTTTATTAAAATTTTGCCAGTCTCAAGACTTTTGTTAAAGACATTTACCACATTGTCAAAGGCGTTTTTTAAATAATTTATCTCCGATACATTTTCTAGTTCATCAAGCCTTAGGATTACGTTTGTATTCACATCCTTTAGGACTGATGCGATGATTAAATTTGTCTTGTCGCTATCTGTTGTGACGATTACATAGTCGTAACTTTCAAGCACGAACTTGCTCAAAAATTTTCCATTTAACACGTCGCCTACAAAATAATTTATTTTGTTTGAAAGGCCTGTGAAGTTATCTGCGTCTCTATCGATTATATCTATTTCAAAATCTTCGAGTATCAGGGTGTTTGCAATTGTCGAACCCACTTTTCCTGCACCGATTATTAATATTTTCAATTAAATGCTCCTTTTTTTCTATTGCTTAGAGAAAATAGTCCCATTATTGTAAAGAATTCAAGTCTACCTAAAAGCATAAGTATACTGAAGTAAATTTTATAAAAGTCATTATAAAAAGCAAAGTTCTTTGTCGGGCCAACTTCTGCAAATCCAGGACCTACATTAGATAGGGTCGTGATTACTGATGAAAAACTAGTCATTATATCAGTTCCAGAAAATGTCACGATTAAAGTCGATATTAGTGTAATTATAAAGTAAGTTCCAAGGTATGCAGTTATTCCAAGAACTATTTCTTCGTCGACATTTTTTCCGCTACTTCTAATAGGTAGCACTGCCCTTGGGTGAGTTACTTTTTTCATCTCGCGCGAAATTAATTTTAATAACACGGCGATTCTTACAATTTTAACTCCACCACCAGTTGATCCGGCGCATCCTCCAAATATCATGCAAATTACTAAAACAAATTTAGAAAAGCTTGGCCAAAGGTCGTAGTCGGCACTGGCAAAGCCCGATGTTGATGATATTGATGTAACTTGAAATGCTGAGTCGCGAAAGGCCTCGGGAAGTGATGAATATCCTGAGCGGTATAGGTCAAGTGCAATTAAAATAATTGCAGATGCGATAAATCCAAACCAAAGTTTTATCTCGCTACTCATAAATATTTCTTTAAATTTTTTCTTAGTTAAAAGTGCATACACTGAGAAGTTTGTCGCACACATAAACATAAATACCGACATAATTATGGGAATTGCATATCCCGTGTAGGACATGAATGAATTGTTCTTAGAAGAAAAACCTCCCGTTCCCACAACTCCAAATGTGTGCACAACAGAATCAAATGAACTCATGCCTGCAGCTTTTAAACATATAAAAAGTGCAATCGTAATTACTATATAGATAATGTAGAGTCTTTGTGAAGATTGAGATATTCTCGACTCAATTTTTCCAGACACAGGTCCTGGTGACTCTGCCTTATAAATTTGAAATCCGCCAACTCCAAGCTTTGGAAGAAGGCCTACAGTAAATACCAAGATTCCCATTCCGCCTATCCAGTGAGTTGTAGATCTCCAAAGTATTATTGATTTTGGGAATTTTTCTATCTCGACAATTACTGACGCCCCCGTTGTGGTAAAGCCCGATACAATTTCAAAAAATGAATCTACATAGCTCATATCTCCACTTATAAATAAAGGAAGAGCGCCAACTATAGATACAACAAGCCAAGATAGTGTAACTATGGCTATGCCGTCTGTTGGCGACAAAAACTTTTTATCATATTTAATACTAATAAGTAAAAGACCAATTATTAATGAAACGAGTATGGCGATTGCAAAGCCCTTAGCTGATCCGTCGCCTGCAGTTAGTCCCAAAATTAGAGATGGCACCATGAAGACCACCTCTATTATTAAAATTAAACCGATTATTTTTGAAATTAATTTATGATTCATTAAATCCACCACTCTTGATCATGTTTATTGCGTTTGAAATTCTGTTTTCAGAGTAGAAAATTTTCTTCATATTGGCAACCTGCTCGTGTTTTGAAAATACAATTAGCCTGTCGCCCTCAAGAAGTTGTGTAGAACCATCTGGAACTATTACCTTCATGTCCCTTACTATTGCAATAATTAAAATTCCCTTAGGAAGACCTAAGTCTCTTATAGTCTTTCCGCATACAACTTGTCTCTTCTTTATGATAAGTTCCACACCTTCCACTTGTCCATTTAAAAATAGATTTAGTGCAAGTGAGTCTTTGCCCCTTATCTCCTTAAGCATCTCTGCTGCAGTGATATAAGATGTGTTGAAGACACAGTCTATGTCTAGTTTATCTATTACCTTGTCGTAATTTGTTCTTGAAATTTTTGCAACAGATTTATAAATTCCACTTTGCTTTGCAACAAGTGAAAGAAGTAAATTTACCTCGTCAATTCCCGTTGCAGATAAAAATGAATCGTAGCTGTGAATCATTTCATCTTCAAGTAGAGAAATATCTGTGCCATCGCCGTTAATTATTTGTGCATCGGGCACAATTTCCTTAAGCTTAATGCACCTGTCCCTATCTCTTTCTATAATAGTTACATTTACATTTTCCTTTAAGAGCAAAAGTGCAACATAAAGTCCAGTTTTTCCTCCTCCGACAATCATAGTGTTTTTTAATTTTCTCGCCTTTTCAACTCCAGTGTGTCTCTTGTCAAACTGTTCAATAGTCTCGGCATTTCCAGCCATAATAATATTGTCATTTTCCATAAGGATTGTCTGTCCATTTGGAATAATTGCGCTTCCATCGCGAGATATGGCAGCAATTAATAGACCGTTAATCTTTTCGATTTCCATGATTTTTTTGCCAACAAAGCTCTCGTCTTTTCCAATATTAAATTCAACGAGAGATACCTTGCCCTCTGCGAAGTGATCAGAATAAAGGTGATACTTCTTAAGCAAGTACTTAACGATTGATTTTGCAGTGGCATAATCTGGATTTATAATTTTATCTATATCAAGCTCTTCGCCAATAAAGTCTAGGTGTCTTCTGTATTCTGGGTCTCTAACTCTTGCAATAGCAAATTTTGAGCCCATCTTTTTTGAAATTGTACATAAAATTACATTTGCTTCATCATTTGTCGTCGTTGCAATGACATAGTCATACTCAGCCATTTCGAGTTGTTCAAGAACTCCAAAATCCAAGGCATTTGCATGTATGCTCATTACATCGAGAGATGTTGTAATATTTTCTATTACATCTTTGTTGTTGTCGATGACAGTAACTTCATAATCTTCGTCTATAAGTTCTGATGCAAGCCTATGTCCGAGTTTTCCTACTCCTACAACTAAAGCCTTCATAATTCCTCCTAAAAAATTGGATTTAGTATTATAGAAAATTTATATTTCGAATAAACCTCTTCCAATTTGTCTTCTAAAGTTTTTTTCATCTTCTCTGTTTCTTCTTTTGTCCTTATATTCTGTGCATTGTAATCTACATCAACATAAATAACATCTCCATCAAGAACTATGTCGTGACAAGAATATATATTTAAGCTTGATCTTACTATCTTTGAAAATTCTTTCTCCACGTCGTTTATAATATCTGCAGAGCTTCCCAGTGGATCGGGGTGAATGATAAGAGTTATTCCCAAAAGCTCTGACACTTCCCTCTCAACTTTGTCGACGATGTTGTGCACCTCTTCCAAAGTCATGTCATAGGAAAGTCCAGCGTCTATTATAACAATTATATTTTCTGGTCCAAAGTCTGTGACTCTTAGATTGTGAACATTTGAAATTCCATCGTAGCTATTTACCTTTGACTCGATTTCATAATATATCTCAGGTGGAAGTCCCCTTCCCAAAATAACTGAGATAGTCTCGTGAATTAAATCAAGTGCAGTGTATATTATAAATAATGCGACAACTACTCCAACATAGCCATCAAGTGTCACATCAAACATTTTTTCTGCAGCAATTGACACAAGCACTACTCCTGTTATGAAGCAGTCGCTAAGAGAGTCCTTCTCCATCGCCTTTAGTGTTCCCGAGTCAATGGCAGTGCTTATATTTTTATATAAATTTGCCTGCCACATCTTTAAGAGAACTGTAAAAATTAAAACTCCAATTGTATACACTGGATAATTAAGTGCTACAGGTGAGATAATTCTCTTAATTGATGCTCTTATAAACTGAAATCCAACAGTTAAAACTATACCACTTACGATAAGAGAAATTAAATACTCAAGTCTTCCGTGTCCATAAGGATGGTGGCTGTCACTTGGCTTTGAGGCAAGCTTTATTCCTACGATTGAAATAATAGAGCTCACGCAGTCTGTAATATTATTTACAGCATCTGATAGTATTGATATTGATCCAGTAAACACATATAAAAATACCTTCACAAGCGCAGCAATTAAATTAGAAATTAGACCAAGAGTTGATGTCTCCTTTGTGACCTTTGCCCTGTTGTAGCCGCCACTAACTTGGCCTCTTTTTAAAATTAGTTTCCAAAACATATTCTTCCCCTAAATTTATTTAAAATTTCATGTCCAGTAAAAAAATAAAATATCTTAAGCCTTAAGCTTAAAACATCTTTAGCTTATTATATCATTCTAAAATCAAGAATTAAAGCCTGCTAAAATTTTAAAAATAGTTGCATTAATCACGTGTATTTAAAATATTTTACGCATCAAAAATTTTAAAAATAAAAAAGGCCTTCACTAGGAAAGCCAAATTTTCTATTAAATTTTTTTCATTCTAAGGCGAATGCCCTTCTTATCCACTTTATATTTTGTGTACTCGCTTAGGAGCATATAAATCGTAGACGCAAGAGGGATAAATATCCACATTCCCTCTACTCCAAAAAGCGATCCGCCAAGAGTAATAGCAACAAGTGTCCAAAGTGATGGAAGACCTACATTATCTCCAACAACTTTTGGATAGACGATGTTTGACTCAACTTGTTGAAGTATAACTATTAAAATTACAAATATTATGGCCTTTGTCGGGTCGTCTATTACGGTTAAGATAAAGCCCATGGCTCCACCAATAAATGGCCCGATGATTGGCACAAGGTCTGTCACACCGACAATTACACCAAGAGTTGCCGCGTTAGGAATTCTAATTACAAAGGATAAAACTCCAGTTGCAACTCCTATTAGAAAAGAAACAGTGAGCTGTCCCTTGATAAATCCGTAAAAATTATCGTGCAAAATATGTGCCACATGAAGGAGTCTTTTTGAAGTCTTTTCACTAAAAAGTCCATAAGAAAGTCTCGTTGCCTGATAACCCAGTCTCTCCTTATCTGATAATATATAAATTGAAGAAATAAAGGCAAGGGCAAAAGTGACAAGTCCTCCAACAATACTTGATGCGGCGTTTATCGCACTTCCCAAGACGCTTGATGTATTTTCATTTGATAAAAATGTCTTAACTTCGTTAAAAATTCTATTCCAACTTAAATTGTCATACTCCTTTTGCAAAGTGTCTGAATATCTATTTAGAAGTGGAATCTCTCTCGATTTATCTATGACATTTTGAACAAAGCTTGGCATGGAATCTTCAAGTCCTTTAAAGGACATCACAAGCTGTGGAAAAATCACTCCAGAAATTAGTGAAAATATTAAAAGTATCACTATATAGGAAACTAAAATTGAAATAGTCCTCTTGTGTTTTTTAAACTTCTCGCTTTTAATTTTGTCAAAAAACTTATTCTCAAAATAATTTAGAGGAATTTTAATTATAAAGGCAATCACGCCTCCAATTATAAATGGCCTCAAAATTCCAAGAACCAAAAGAACTACATCGCCAACAATTTTAATATTTGAAAACAAAAACATTGCAAATAGAAGTGCAAGCCCTGTTAAAAATATTTTTTTATATACTCCCTTTTCGAAAGAGAGCATTTTGGTCGCACTCTCTTTTTTACTAATGTCTTTTTCTATCATAACCCTCCACCAAAAAATTTATCCATAATTTCTAAGTATTCGTCAATAAATTCATCTTTTAAGTCTTCGTCTTCTCTCAAAAGATCTCTGTCATATTTTAAAAATAGCTTCACTTGATTTCTAATAAATTCCACAGTGTTTACATTGTAGTTTTTATTTATATTTCTATTGGGAAGGTAGGAGTCGCGAAGCACCACAGATTTTTTGTCATAATCAGGAAGTCTCTCGTCCATTTCAAAAATTATGTCGAAATTTACATTCGAGTCCTTATTCTTTTTTTCTGTGTAAGAAATTCCAAACCTTCTGTCTTTTTTGTCCTCTTTAATCGAGTTAAAAGGCAACAAAAATCTCGCGGGACTTTTAGCGAGCATTGTGCTATTTTCCTCTTCTTTTGTAAAAACAATTTTGCCGCTGTTGGCATAATTTAATTTTTCATTTTTGTTTTTATTAATGCGAGATTCATCTTTCATAAAATCACCCTACGAATATTAAAATCCTCTAAGTGCATCAGGTCTAAAACTTTTTTTCTTAAGTGTCTGTTCGATGGCATCAATTAGAGCCTGTCTATCTTCGTTTAGCGTTCCAGCTAAAAGTATGAAGTTAGAAGCGTGATTTGATCTAAATACAGTCCCCTCTGAGTCGACATTTTCAAGAAATATCTTCATCTCTTCTAGAATCTGTGCAGCATCTGGCATGTGGAATTTGCCTGCTACATAGTCCTTGTAAAGAGGAGTGTTTTTGTAAATTCTCATTGTAAGATATCCCAAGTAGTCGGGCTTTGTGTCTGAGATAAGTTTTGCAGTTCCAATTGCATTTTCTCTCATGCCCTCTACTCCACCAAGGCCTGCAATAATAGTTATTGAAGATTTAAAGCCCACTTCTTTAACTTTTTTCATTGCCTCAACATACTCTTCGTATGTCACGCCCTTGTTTATTTTCTTTAAGAGGTCTCTATCGCCTGTTTCAAATCCAATGTATAGCATCTCAATGCCGTGGTCGTAGAGCTCTTTTAATTCTTCTACAGATTTTCTGTTGATATCTTGTGCCGTAGCATAGGAAGAAACTCTCTTTACATTTGGAAAGTATTCCTTTATAGCTTTTAAGATTTCGATTAAGTCCTCTGTCTTTAAAACTAAGGCATCTCCATCGGCCAAAAAGATTCTTTCGAAGTAGTCGCCGTAGCTTGACATTTCCTTTAAATCTTTTTTGATATCTTCCACACTTCTTATTCTGAACTCATCATCTTTATACATATAACAAAAAGTACAATCATTGTGTGAACAACCAACTGTGGCTTGAATGATTAATGATCTTGCCTCAGATGGTGGCCTAAATACATTTCCGTAGTATTGCATAATTCTCCCCTTCTTCTTTTATTTAAATCTCTTTCCGTGTTTTTTTATCAAATCATCTTTAAGATCCCAAAGCTCCTTGGATAAATCCACTATATATTGGTTAGGATTGTCGATTCTTGTAGTCTCATCCCACAAAGTATCTAGCTGATCCTTTGCCCTTTGTTTTATCTCTTCAAGCTTTGGAAGGTCGTAGACAAGTTTTCCCTTGTCATAAATTTTTACAAGCACTTTTTCAGCTCTGTAATTAGTTATAGTCTTTCTCTTCCATGTATAAACTGGATGGAAGATTTCATAATTATCCTCTGGAATTACTTCGTCTTTTAGAGCAACAACATCGCCAATGGCTTTGTTTGTGTCTTTGTCATAAAATCTATAAAGTTCTTTAAAACCAGGTGTAGTTATTTTTGCCACATTTTCAGAAATTTTAATCTTTGGAATAATTTCTCCATCTTCTCCCACAACGGCAGTGAGTTTATATACTCCACCAAAGACTGGTGATGACTTTGATGTGATAAGTCTTTCGCCAACGCCAAAGGAGTCTATCTTTGCACCTTGGTTTAAAATATTTCTAATTGTGTACTCATCAAGTGAGTTAGACGCCATGATTTGTGCATCGGGATAACCTGCATCATCGAGCATCTTTCTTGCAATATTTGATAGATAAGTTAAATCCCCTGAGTCGATTCTAATTCCCTTAGGTCTAAATCCGCGTGGCACAACTTCTTCGTCAAAGACTTTAATTGCATTTGGAATACCCTCGCGAAGAGTGTCATATGTGTCAACAAGAAGTAGACAGTTGTCTGGATAAACTCTTGCAAAAGCTCTAAAGGCTTCGATTTCACTATCAAACATTTGAACCCATGAATGCGCCATTGTTCCAAGAGCTGGCACTCCAAACATCTTGTCTGCAAGTGTATTTGCTGTACCTGCACAGCCTCCAATGTATGCAGCTCTTGCACCGAGGTTTGCTCCAGAATACCCCTGGGCCCTTCTTGAACCAAATTCAACAACAGGTCTATTTCCTGCTTGGCGCACAATTCTTGATGCCTTTGTTGCAATCATTGATTGGTGATTTATTGTTAGAAGAACCATTGTCTCAAGCATTTGAGCTTGAAGGGCAGGTCCCTTTACAATAACAAGAGGCTCTCCTGGAAAAGCAAGAGTTCCTTCAGGCATTGCCCACACATCGCATTCAAATTTAAAGTTTCTCAAATATTCTAAAAAGTCGTCATTAAATACATCTTTTGCTCTTAAAAATTCAATATCGTCATCTGAAAAGTGAAGACTTTCCATATACTCAATTAATTGTTCTAGTCCGGCGATTATTGTATACTCGCCACCATCGGGCACGGAACGAAAGAACATGTCAAAAACTACTTCGACATCTTTCATACCTTCTTCGAAGAATCCATTTGCCATTGTAAGCTCATAAAAGTCAACGAGCAAAGTGAAGTTCTTCTTCACATTATATTTTTTCATAAAGCTCCCTCTCATCGATTAAATACTATTTTGATTATATCACAAAAGTTAATCTTTTAAAATTTTACCAGATTGCAAAAAATACCCTCAGTACTTATAATTTAAATAATTGGTTAAAATACTAATAATTAACGATTATATATAAATACTAATAATAAACTATGTTATAATAATAACAGATTGGTAATGGTGAATATGGAAGAAAAAAGAATTAAAGAAATTAAAGATATTGAAAGATCTATAATAAAAACATACAGACGCGATATATATAGACCCTTTGTACAGACAGTAGATAGATACGAGATGATTAGTCCAGGCGACAAAGTTGCCGTTGCAATTTCTGGTGGAAAGGACTCGCTTACTCTTGCAAAACTAATGCAGGAATTAAAGCGTCACAACAAAGTCCCCTTTGAACTAGAATTTATTGCAATGGATCCAGGATACCTTCCTGAGAATAGAGAGAGGCTTCAGTTTAACTGCGAAAAACTTGGCATACCAGTTAAGATTCACGACTCCGATGTATTTGAAGTCGCAGAGAAGATGTCAAAGGGCAAAAGCCCATGCTACATGTGCGCTAGAATGAGGCGTGGAAACTTGTACGCAAGAGCACAAGAGCTTGGCTGCAATAAGCTTGCACTGGGTCACCATTTTGATGATGTGATTGAGACTGTAATGCTAAATATAATTTATGCAGGCGACTTTAAGACGATGATGCCGAAGTTAAAATCACAAAACTTCGAAGGCTTGGAACTTATAAGGCCAATGTATATGGTTCACGAAGAGGCAATAATTAGATTTATGAATTCAACAGGCCTCAGTGCACTTGACTGCGCATGTACTGTTACAAAGAAAAAATCTGGCAACAAGAGATTTTTTGTAAAAGATCTTATAAAAGAACTCAAAGAAGAAAACAAAAATGTTGATATAAATATATTGCGAGCAACAGAGAATGTAAATTTTGAACAAATCTTAGGATTTAAGAAGAATGGAGAGAAACACGACTTTCTCGAATTTTATTAATGACTGGAGGAGTAAATGGAAGAATTAAAGTTTGTTTCTTGGAATGTAAACGGCTTAAGAGCTGCCGTTAAAAAAGGATTTTTGGATAGCTTCGCATCTCTTGATGCCGACATATTTGCGCTCCAAGAAATTAAAATGCAAGAGGGACAACTTGAAATAGACCTTAAAGACTACTTCGAATATTACAATTACGCGGAGAAAAAAGGCTATTCTGGCACTGCAGTTTTTACAAAAAAAGAACCTCTTAATGTAACTTATGGAATAAATATTAAGCATCACGACAACGAGGGACGCGTCATAACGCTTGAATACGAAAAATTTTATTTCGTAACAGTTTATACACCAAATTCTAAGAGAAAACTCGAAAGGTTAGGGTATAGACAAGAGTGGGAAGATGACTTTAGAGACTATTTAAATAATCTAAGGAAGACAAAACCCGTAGTACTTTGTGGCGACCTAAACGTAGCTCACAAAGAAATAGATCTAGCTAACCCATCAACAAACAGAAAATCTGCAGGCTTTACTGACGAAGAAAGAGAAAAATTTACTGAGCTCTTAGATAGCGGATATATCGACACATTTAGATACTTTTATCCAGACCTAAAAGACGAATATTCATGGTGGAGCTACTTCGCCAAATCACGTGAGAGAAACGTGGGCTGGAGAATCGACTACTTCGTCGTATCAGAAGAATTAAAAGATAACTTAGTAGACGCAAAAATTCATCAGGACATCTACGGATCAGATCACTGCCCTGTTGAACTAAAAATAAAATTATAAAGGAGTATAGAAAATGGAAAATTTATTATCAGTACCAATTAAAAACGACATCTATTACATTGGAACTAATGACAGACAAACACCACTTTTCGAAGGAATGTGGCCTCTGCCAAACGGAGTTGCATATAACTCATACCTAATTAAGGGCAAAAAAAATATCATAGTTGACCTTGTAAGAGTAAACACATCTTCAGTTTACCTAAACAAAGTTCAAGAACTTCTAGACGGAGAAGACCTTGACTATATAATCATAAACCACATGGAACCTGACCACACATCATCAATAAAAGCAGTCCTTGACGTGTATCCAAAAGCAAAACTAATAACAAACAAAAGAGCCGTCGACATGCTAAACGCATACTACGAAATCGAAGACAACATCATCGTAGTAGGAGAAGGCGAAACACTAGAGCTCGGAGACCGCGAATTCACATTCTACACAACACCAATGGTTCACTGGCCAGAGTCAATGGTAACTTATGAGGCAAAAACTAAAACACTTTTCTCACAAGATATCTTTGGAGGATTTGGAACACTTGATGGAGCAGTCTTTGACGACCAAGTAGAATTCACAAAACACTACCTAGAAGAAATCACAAGATACTATATAAATATAGTTGGAAAATATTCACAACAAGCACTTCGCGCACTAAAAAAACTAGAAGGACTAGACATCGAATTAATCTGTCCAGTGCACGGACCAATTTGGAGAGAAAACCCACAAAAAATCATCGACCTATACACATCACTTGCAAAACAAGAAACAATTGACGGATGCGTAGTAATTTACGGCTCAATGTATGGAAACACAGAACAAATGGCAGAAGCAGTGGCAAAGGGTCTTGCAATAGGCGGAATCAAAGACATTAAAATCCGCGACATAACAAAAACACCTAACTCCTATCTACTATCAGACATCTGGAGATACAAGGGAGTAATACTAGGATCTTGCTCTTACGACAACAGCTTATTCCCTCCAATGAATTATCTACTAACAGAAATATCTCACCAAAGAATGAAGAACAACTACTGGGGTATCTTCGGTTCCTACTCATGGAGCGGTGGAGCACTAAAAACACTTAAAAAATATATGGAAGACGGAAAATACGACGTGCTTGACACACAACTAGAAATAAAAGGCGCAGCAAACGACGAAGAAATCGAAGCATTAATAAACTTTGGAAAAGAAATGGCTGCAAAAATACTAGACAAATAAATTAAAAAAATAAAAAAATAAATAGCTTAAAAAGTCTAATCGGTGAGGTTAGACTTTTTTGTATTTAAAAGGATTTAGAACCTTCGAGCGATGTGTTTTTTTGTGGAAGGCGCCTCACTAGAGAAGTCATCCTGAGCGAAGCCGAATGCAGAGCATGAGGCGCAGTCGAAGGATCTGTAGGGTTATGGTGGCGATGTGCCATCGTCTTGATACGACAAAGGTTTGGGGAATTTTCTCCTTGCCGTAGTTTCTTTAAAACGATTAGTTCTCGCTATAATGCTTTACAGATCTTTCGACTTCAAAAATCCTTACGGATTTTTTCCGCTCAAGATGACGGGTAGAAGACAACATTTGGTGTATACAATTTCGTTACGACATCAGAAAAATACCCACTCCAGCGTCATCCTGAGCGAAGCCGAATGCAGAGCATGAGGCGTAGTCGAAGGATCTGTAGGGTCACGGTGGCGATGTGTCGTCGTCTTGATGATGAAATGTTTAGGAGTTATATGCGGCAGGCGAGTTTCGGAAAAAGCCGTTAAAAATTTCATTTGTTTGAGCAAACCACAATAACTACTTCGAATTAAAGAAAAAAGCTATAGGGAAAAAACTTAACAAAAATTACAATCTGCGAGTTATGAAATTTAGGCTTTTTGCGGAGTACTAAATGACTAGATAAGTTCAACATGTTCTCCGAAGTGGGCGTTGGGGGCCTGAGTTGGTGCGCGAGAGCGATTTGGACAATCGCAACGGAGGAGCGGAAGCCCCCTTCCCTTCCTCGCAAAAGGAAATCCAAAACGCAGTTTTGAAATTAAGTTATATAAGGTTTAACCTTGAGGTGCTCTTGCTAAAACGATTAGTTCTCGCTTGAACACTTTGCAGATCTTTCGACTTCAAAAATCCTTACGGATTTTTTCCGCTCAAGATGACGGAGTGTGGGGCCGTCATCCTGAGCGAACGAAGTGAGTCGAAGGATCTGTAGGGTCACGGTGGCGATGTGTCATCGTCTTGATACGACAGCGGTTTGGGGAATTTTCCCCTTGTCTTAATTTCTTTAAGACGAATAGTTCTCGCTCGATAGCTTTGCAGATTCTTCGACTCGCACTTTGTGCTCGCTCAGAATGACGAGTAAGGGGAGACTGCGAGTGTTTTGGTTGATTTCTGATGGTTTTATTACTCCTTAAGGCCTTTTTGTTAAGACGACAAGTTCTCGCTCGATTACTTTACAGATCTTTCACCCTTACGAGTACACGGCGACTCGAACAAAGCTCTCCATCAAAATGACGGAGTGTGAGGCCGTCATCCTTATCCAAGTTTGCTATTCTCCCTTTATTTGGTAAAATATATGTGATTATTTTTTACGGAGGTTCTTAAGTGAAAGACAATGGTTTTTTCTTTAGGTTTAAGCTTATGCTACTTATGATTGCAAGCGGGATGATTAATGCTTACTGCGTTTTTAATTTTAAAATTCCCGTTACTCACCACACAGGCAATGCGACTGCTATTGCCCTCTCTATTTACGACTTAGATAGGTTTCTTGTTTTAATTTCTATCTTCACTCTGTTCTTTTTAGGCTCCTTATGCGGCTCATATTTAACTTACGGCGACAAGTTTAAGAGGGGCTTTGTGATTCTTGCAATTCTGACTTTTCTTTCTAATTTTCTTAAGGATAAAAGCGTATATCTTTTGACTTTCATCTTCGGCTTTCAAAATTCTCTTCTCATTAAGTACGACGACACCCTCATCAGAAGTTCTCACATCACAGGATACCTTACAGACAGCGCTGCAATAATTGGAAGATTTTTTAGGGATAGAGATAATTCAAAGCTACATATTAGTTTATTCTTCTTGACATCTATTTTCTTTTTTATTCTCGGCGGAGTTTTATTTTTATTTGCTGATGATTTTAGTCAAATTGTCGTAAGCATTATCTATGTTTTTCTCGCCATAACTTTCTAATTTTAAGCAATAAAAAAATGCCATTCCTATTTCTATAGTAAAATGGCATTTTTAAAATGTAACTGAAATTTCCATCCAATGGTTACTTTTTGGTTCTAACACTCTTCCATCACTCTTTCTTAGATGAGCAAATATAACTTCATATTCGCTATTTTAAATTCTACGTTAAGTCTAATACTCTAAATATATAATTAAAAACTAGTCTAGTGAATATGACTCAAAGTTTCAACTCTAAAACTTTGTATCCAATAAATTGAATCTAATCTATATTGCAATAACATACATATCAAATTTACAACAATCTATATAAAAAGTCGTTGACTTATTAATTTTAAAAGAATCAAAAACTTTCTTCTGTATATAGTCGTGATCAATATCGTTTTAATTGGATGGAGTTTTCAAGTTACGAACCAAATATTACTTTGCTAACGCTTTAGTATATTATTTGGTATTTCTATTATACCCAATAAGTTTAAAAATAACCAGCTTTTTTAAAATTTTTTAAAAATTTTTTTAATGTCTGTCTTACCATCTTATAATCTCTTTATTTAAGTCTAAAGTTTTTATGGGTATCTATTTCATGAGGTGATTTTATGAACACATTGATTGGATATAAAAAATGCAGCACTTGCAAAAATACTGAAAAACTTTTAAAGGAAATTCCCATGGACTATAGCTACAGAGAAATCGACAAAGATCTCTTGAGCGTAGATGAGCTTAAAAAGATTAAAGAGGAAGCTGGGATCGAAATCAATAAACTATTTAACACAAGTGGCAAAGTCTATCGCGACATGAATTTAAAGGAAAAGAAAAATGAAATGTCAGATGAGGAAATTTATAAACTTCTCTCCTCAAACGGCATGCTAGTGAAAAGGCCTATTTTAATCACAGATGATGGTACTTTTGTTGGTCCTCAAGTTAAAAAATATTTGGTAAATTTAATAGAAAATAAGTAACAAAAAACTCCTCAGCTTTGAGGAGTTTTCGTCCGTTTTCACGGTGTAAAAAAAGTAATTTATTTCATATGTTTGCAATAATGAATATTTTCTATACATATTTTCATAGATAAAAAATATATTTTTATTATCTTAACACCAATGTTTTTATTCGTCAAGCTTTTTCTAATTCACGAGAGAAAAATTTATCTATTTCTAAAAAGTACTCTGCCTTGGCAAGGACTAGGAGCTTATCTCCCGCTCTTATTTCATCACCTGCCACGGGCACAAATTCATAATTGTCCCTCTCGATTGAAATAATTATTAAATGCCTTGGGAAATTTATTTCTGCAAGAGTCTTGCCGATTATGTTTGACCCGGCGTTTACTCCGTATTCAAACACTGAATAGTCACTTAGATCTCTTTCTGGTGTCTCGAGCAAGTTTTTGTCCTTTAGCTGTCTTTCAAAAAGTGTCTCATAAATTGGATCGACTCTTAGTGCTTCTGCCACATAATATGAAACGACAACTACTACAGAAAGACCGATTAAGTGCTCAAATGTTGAAGTCATCTCACTTACAAGAATTATAGAAAGTATTGGACTTCTTACAACTGATGCAAGTATGCCGCTCATGCCAAGTATTATAAAGTTTACATAATAATTTTGAAGGCCATCTACTCCGTGCATTAGAGAATAAACAAGTGCGCCTGATGCGCCACCAATTACAAGAACTGGCAAAAATATTCCGCCCTGCACTCCACTTCCGTAGCAAAATGTAGTGAAGAGTAGTTTTATTACAATGATTAGAAGTATATACTTTAGTGGAAATTCGCTCTTTGCCATGTCCTCCAAAAGTCCGTGACCTCCACCTGTCATCTCAACAAAAGAGTATCCGACTAAAATAGCAACTCCCATTAGGACTGAGTATTTTAAAACTTTTGAGTTAAATTTTTTGAAAAAGTCTTGAAACATCACAATTAATTTATTGAAGAATACTCCAACAATTCCAGTCACAAGTCCAACTATTACTGCAACCCACATAAACTTTATTGGCATTGTCTCTTTTACTGCGAAGGAAAAAGATGTGTCATAACCCATTAAGACAAAGGAGATGTAGTTTGCAATAATTGATGCAATTAGTGCAGGAAGAAGCACGAATTTTGAAAAAGATTTGTGAAGCTCCTCCATTGCAAAAATACATCCTGCCATTGGCGCATTAAAAGCTGCCGCAAGTCCTGCTGCGGCTCCCGCTGTAATCATGTACTTCACTTCGTCGGGCGGCCTTTTCATAAGCCTTCCAATAATCTTTGCACTGGCTCCACCCATTTGAATTGATGGGCCCTCTCTTCCAAGTGAAAATCCCATTAAATTACCAAGACTTCCGCCGAGAATTTTAGAAAGCAGAACCTTTTCTGAATTCATGTCGAATTTTCCCAAGATCTCGCCCCTAATTTGAGGAATACCACTTCCTCCAGATAATGGTGCGATCTTTAACAAGTAGTTTATTGTCCATGAGATAACTACTGCCAATGCCAAAATTATTAATATATTTTTTAAATTAACACTTCCATAAAGATTTCCCCTTATGATTCCCATCTTCGAAACAATAAATCTATATAAAACAGAAAAAAGTCCCGCGATAGTTCCCACAATTATGGACTCAAAGAGGATCACGAATATTGTCTCTTCTTTTTTGTAAAAATTATCTCTCATTATTTCATTCCTTTTTTAAGTTCGTCCCACTGCTTTTGGTCAAGCTTTAGAATTTCTATTGAATTTCTTTTTTTCTTAATTGCATCGGGCTTTGTGCTAAGCCTTAGATCCACTCTGTTGTACAAAGTCCCCTTTAACTTTGAGCTAAATTTAAAACTCTTCCCCTTATTAACTTCCGAAAAGTCCGCGTGTATTTTTAAATTTTTGTCGTCGTGATAAATTAGCTTTTGCGTTATGGGATAGTAACTCATCCTAAACTCTCGCCCGTTAAAACTTCCAAAGATTGTGTTGTAATTTTCGTTTTCTTCTGTCGATAATTTTATATTGATATCGGGAAGAATGAGCCAAAAATTATTATCCAAATCGAGCAGGTAGTCCTTGTCCATGGAATAAACCTTTTTTAAATTGCCCTCATCGTCAATCTCCATAAATAACTCGAGCTCATCTCTATTTAAGAGGTCTTGGTCTAACTTTTTCTTTCTGCTGTTAAAAAATTCTGCAATCTTTTCATAAGAAAAGTCGCCCCTCGTCTTATAAAACTCAAAAGTCTTATCCATTAGAGCTTTAAACTTATCTGAATCTAGTACAATTTTATAATTACCCTTTGAGATGGTTCTAACTTTTGTCGACCTCAATAGACCGTTCCACTCATCTCTTACGTATTTTTTAAGCATGTGATTGTGCTCGCTGAGTGACTGCGGCACAGAAAAAAGATTTGGACTATTAATGTCTACTCCCATATCACCAAGAGCCGTCGAATTGTTAGATAGGCTATTCATAGTGTTGGTGTCGATATAAAAGACGTAGGGAGAAAACTTGCTGTCTTCGATATACACTTCGTTATTTATGACGCTCTCTTCGTGAAACTCACTGTAGTCATTTACGCCGCTGTATTTTTTTAAAAGATATTTTGACTTGTTTGACACGTCGTTTGTTAAAATGTATTGCCACTTCTCTTTATAAAAAATACCCTTATCTATAAATAAAGAGAGATTCATGTTTCCCTCAGACTTTATTTTATAATAGAGGCTACTTATATCAAGTCCGTCAAAATAGTCATCTACAATATCCATCCCTCTACCTTCCACAGAATAGATTGCATTTGCAACAACTTTTTTGGGATATGTATTAAATTTATAAAAGCTAAGAGCAAGGGCAAGTACTAAAAAAAGCCCAATAAAAATTCTTTTGTTTTTCATCCTTTAACACCTATTAATAGTTTACAACAAACTGAGAAAAATACAAAGAAAAAAGAGCCTTCTTGCTTTACAAAAAGACTCTTAAATAATTATGCCCTGACTTCTTTTCTCCAGTTTCCAAATTTGTAGTAGAGTAGATTTAATATCATGTTTAGAGCATATGATACAGGATATGCAATACTTATAACTCTAATGGAATTATAAATTGGCATTGCAATATAAACTGCTAAAAGTCTAAAGATACAAATTGAAAACAGTGAAATTATCATTGGAGGAAGTGCCTTGCCACAACCTCTTACAAAACCAGAAATTGTCTCGGCAACTCCAAAAGACCAAATACCAAAACTTATAATTACCAAGAAGTCGGCACCATATTCAATTACCTCTGGATCAGGATTAAACATGGCGATAAGTGGTCTTGCAAATACTATTGCAATTACAGAAAGAATTGCAGATAAAACGAGTACAATAATTACAGAAATCTTAACTCCCTCGCGAAGTCTATCGATTTTCCTTGCGCCCATGTTTTGTCCTGCAAAAGTTGTGGCGGCAAGAGCAATTGCCTGTAGCGACATAAATAAAAATCCATCAATACGCCCTTCGGCGGCAATACCTGCTATGGCAGCTGGTCCAAATGTATTTATCTTTGCTTGGAAGACTACATTTGTTACAGATAGAAGTGAAGTTTGGATTCCTGTAGGTATTCCAATTTCAAAAATCTGCTTAGCCTCTTCTCTGTGAAATTTGATTTCGCTCTTTCTAAGTTTGTAGCTTGCGTCAGTTTTAAGAAGAGACATAGTAACTAAAATTGCTGATACAATTTGTGAACACAAAGTTGCAATACCAGCACCCATTACTGATAAATCTAAATAACCTACAAGCAAAAGGTCAAGGACTATATTTACAACTGCTGATACACACAAGAAGTTAAACGGCCTCTTTGAGTCTCCGGCAGCCCTTAAAATAGACGCGCCCATGTTATAAATAAGAATTGGCACAGTTCCAAGGAAGAATATCCTCATGTATAGAGCTGCATCTTCTGCAATATCGGGCGGAGTGTCCATTGCCCTTATAAACATCGGGGTCGTAAGTATGCCCACAATGGTTATTAGAATTCCTGACATTAGACCCAGATAATAAGAAACCCCAACTGATCTTCTTAGCTCTTCCCTGTTGTTTGAACCATAGTATAGGGAAATAACTACAGATGCACCAGTAGTAAGACCCATAAAAAGTCCAATCAAAAGGTTTGAAATTGGACCAGTCGCCCCAACGGCAGCCATTGGATTTTTGCCTGCAAACTGTCCAACTATCATAAGGTCTGCTGTATTATAAAGTTGTTGCAAAAAATTTGTAAGTAAAAGAGGAATAGCAAATTTGATTAGGCCCTCTGAAATAGAGCCCTCAGTTAGGTTTATATTTCTACTTATTCTTTTTTTACTCATCTCTATATCTCACTATCCCAATATAGACTGTGTTAAGCTCTCCAGAGTTGCTGTTTAGAAGTTCTCCTTCTTTAATATCTGTAATAGCATAAGTCTTTCTAGCTCTCACACATGCGCCGTATTCGTCACCAGTATTTCCATCCATTCCGCTTGGAATGTCAACAGAAATAATATAATTGCCATGCAAATTGATTAAATTTATAACATCTATATATAAATCAGAAAGATTTCTATTTAAGCCCGTTCCAAAAATAGCATCAACGGTAACCTCACTCACCTCAAGAGACTCAACTAAATCGTCATAATTATCTTCCTCTATAAAGAAAATTCTATCAGTAAGCTTCTTCACAATATCTAAATTAGTGGCAAAATCTTTAGACTTTTTATCTCCAACAATAAAAATTTCAACTTCCTTGCCGCTTAAAATTAAATGGCGTGCAATGACAAGTCCATCGCCACCGTTATTTCCGCTTCCACACACAATAGTAAAGGAAGACGAATCCTTTATTTCATTAAAAATTGCCATACCTGCGTTTTCCATTAATACTAAGGAATTTACGCCAAAATCTTCGATTGTTCTCTTTTCAAGTTCTTTCATTTTTTCTATCGAAATTGCCATAATTTTCACTCCTTAATATTTATATGATATACGATAATAAAACTTATTTAAAGCCTTTGGAAAGTTTTTTTCACAAAAATTTTATATAAAATTTATAGAATAAAAAACATCACAAAAAATTTTTAACTATTCATAATTATATTTAGCTAAAGAGCCTAAGTAGCATAAGACTAAACTTATTATTAGCTTTTCTCTATAAATCTTGATTTTTGCAAGTATTCATATTAAACTATATTAAGGGGGTTATAATGACAATTCGAGACTTAGAAATATTTATAGAAGTAGTCAGAACAAAAAATATGTCTGTCGCTGCCAAAAATTTAAATATATCACAGCCGACAGTATCCCAAGCCATATCACAAATAGAAAAAGAATATAATGTGACACTATTTGATAGAATCTCAAAAAAACTCTACATAACAGATGTGGGAGCAAGACTATATAAATCAGCACTAATACTATTAGAAGAATTTGAAAATACAATGATTTTTTTGCACGGAGCATCGAAATCAAATAACATTCACCTTGGCATAAGCTCTAACTTCGGTTGCAAACTGATGCTTGAATTAGTAAAAGAATTTGAAGAAAAATACGAAGACGTAAACATAAGAGTTTTTATAGACACAAGGCAGAACTTAATCGAAAAATTAAAATCAAAAGAAATAAGCCTTGCAATAATAGAAGACGAAACTGGAATTAGCGGAATAACATCAGAACCATTTTTTACAGACGAGCTCGTTTTAATAACAAATAAAGACTACAACTTTGGAGTAAAGAAAAGCTTAACACTTGACGACTTAAAAGAGAGAGAATTTATAATGGGTGAGTTCGACGACAACGCCAAAAAAATTCTACTAGATTACTTAAAAGATAAAAATATTTCCGTAAACTTAAAATATATCGCAAAAAACAACTGCATGTTTTATAACATAATTAAAAATTCCAACACTGTGTCTTTGGGTTCAAAATATTTTATAGACGACCCCGAAATAAAAAAGCACAGGTTTGACGATGTAAAACTAGAAAGACAGTATTACCTTACCTACCAAAACGAAGACATAATAAAAGAAGACGTAAATAATTTTGTAGAATTTATCAAAGAGAAATTTAAAAATGGCAAGTCTTGAAATTGAAATATTAAACGCGCTTCAAAATATTAGATTTCCATTGCTAGACTCTTTAATGGTTTTTGTAACAAAGCTTGGCAATGGAGGACTAATTTGGATTATCGTTGGAATTTTTCTCTTAACAAGGCACAAGAAAAAGTACAAAAAAATGGCATTTATACTTTTACTTTCACTCATAATATCAGCTGTAGTTGGACTTGTTATACTTAAACCAATAGTGCATAGACCAAGGCCCTTTGACACATTTGGCTTTAAAGAACTCCTCATAAAAGCGCCAAAGGACTTCTCCTTTCCATCAGGACACACATCATCATCCTTTGCAGCAGCAAGCTCAATAAATAACTTGGACAAAAAATTTGGAAAATATGCGCTTATCCTTGCCCTTCTAATAACATTCTCGAGAATGTATCTATATGTCCACTACCCAACAGATGTAGCAGCAGGGATTTTACTTGGACTAGGAAGCGCAAAGGCGTCTAAAAAAATAAGAAGAATGATAGAAGAAAAAATAGCAAAAGATAAAAAATAGGCACCACGTGGTGCTTTTTTTGATTTATTAAATTGGGGTTTGGGTGGTGTGAGATTTTTAATGCGCGATGGTGATGTGTCGTCGTTTTTATTAGATAGAAGTTTTAGGTATTTCCCCTATACGATTTTTATTTAAGACGACAAGGTCTCGCAAGACTACTTTGCAGATCTTTCGACTCGAGCAAAGCTCTCGCTCAAGATGACGGAGTAGGTACGTTGTCATGTGAATAAATTATCACTGTTCCGAAGTTTTTCTTTCTAAATTTTTTATAAATTCTTTATTAATCGAAAAAAGGATATGATGCAGAGACCATTAGCTTGGCCGAGCGGCCTCGAGCGTGTCTCGCATCATACCTTTTTTCGTTTGTTCTGTTTTTGTTTAATTATTTTTCTTTTTAATTCTCCGTAAGGTTTTTTAATTAAGGCGATTAGGCTGTTTCTTCTTAAGGTACAGATCCCTCGACTAACGCTCGGGATGACGTTGGAAGGGGGTTTTCTCGTTAAGACGATAAGTTCTCGCTCGATTACTTTGCAGATCTTTCACCCTTCCGGGTACACAGCGACTCCAAAAATCCTTACGGATTTTTTCCGCTCAAGATGACGGAGTAGGTACCTCGTCATATGAATAAGTTGTCACTATTCCGAAGTTTTTTCTTTCTAAGTTTTTTATAATTCTTTATTAATAGAAAAAAGGATATGTCAGAAAAGCGTTACTTGGCCTAGCGGCCTCGAGCGGTTCCTCTGACATACCTTTTTTCGTTTGTTATATTTTTATTTTAAATTTAAAACTTCACCAAGTTCTGATAAGTCTTTTATGACTATGTCAGCTCCTGCTTCTTCATATTTTCTTCTAACTTCTTCTCTTCTAATTTCTTTTTCTTCTTCGGAAAGTCCATCGAACTTTTCTTTATTTAGTCCCATTAGAGAACTTCCATCTATAATTCCTATTGCAATTATTCCGGCGTTCTTGCCCTCTTTTATGTCTGATATTGTGTCTCCAACTTTTACGACATTTTTTGCAGATGTTACTTCCAATGCTTTCATATTTTCATAAATCATAAATGGATAAGGCCTGCCGTGATTTTCAACTGAGTTTGGTGTGACGAAAAAGTCTGGTTTATAACCTTCTTCTCCTGCTACTCTTGTTACTATCTCCATCATCTCATCAGTGTATCCTGTAGTTGAGCCGATTTTTATTCCATTTGATCTTAAAAGTTTTACTGTCTCAAGAAGATGTGGCTTTAGCTCGGAGTGATTTGCCACGTTTTCCAAAATCTTCTTCTCACTTATTTTATAAATTTCTTCTACGTCCTCTTCGCTCCAGCTTCTGTTGTATTTTTCTTCCCAAAGCTCATTAATTCTATCCATCTTTAGCATCTCTCTTATGTGATCGATTTTTAACATGCCCATTGGCTTTCTAATTTCTTCTTCTGTCACTTCGATTCCATATTCTAAAAATGCATCTCTAAACGAAGCCACAGGAGCAATACATCCAAAGTCAACAGTTGTGCCAGCCCAGTCAAAGATTACTGCCTCAAGGTCTTTGAAATTTTTTCTATAATTTATGTTTTCAAGGTATTCTTCAAAGACACCTATTAGTCCGAGTATATCTCTTTTATAAATTTCTCCAATGTTTCCAATTCTAAAGCTTTCTTTTTCTGTGAGCTTTCCTGGATAGATGATGTAGCCTCTATTTTTAATAAATTCATACATATCCTTAAAGTCGATACCTAAATTTTCAGGATACAAGAAAGTTGAAATTATTGGGCCTTGGACATTTTTATCTAAATATAATTTAAATCCAAGTCTTTCCATCTCGATATTTAATAGATTGTTATTTTCTCTATATCTCTTCGCTCTATTTTCTACTCCGCCCTCGTCTTCAAGTTCTCTAAGTGCCTGTCTAAAGGCAAGGACTGTGTGAGTTGGTGAAGTAAATCTCCACTTGCCATCCTTATCCATTGTTTGGTATTGGTCGTATAAATTTAAACATAGGCTTCTTGCATTATCTTTTGAATTTTCAATTGACTCTTTTTTGCAAATTATAAAACTAAATCCCGGCACGCCCTCAATGCACTTGTTGGCACTTGAGATTAAAAAGTCAATTCCAATTTTTTCTATTTCAATCTCAACTCCTGCAAAGCTAGACATTGCATCTACGATAAAAGTTTTATTATGTGATTTTACAACTTCTCCAATCTCTTCGATATTGTTTAAAATTCCTGTAGTTGTCTCGCTATGCACCATGGCAACATGAGTGATGTCTAAATCTTTTTCCAAGACTTTTCTTACATCTTCTTTATTAAAAATTTCGCTATCGCTTACTTCTATTGTTTCGAATTTAATTTTTGAAAACTCAGCAATGCTTACCATTCTCTTGCCATAGGCTCCGTTTACAAGAATTAGAACTTTGCCATCTTTTGGCACAACAGATGTTATTACAGACTCCACTCCAAAGCTTCCGCTTCCTTGCATTAAAACTGCTGTATAATTTTTTTCGTCTAAGTTTGCTATTCTTAAAAGCTCACTTCTTATCTCTTGTGTGATATTTTTATAGTCGTCATCCCATGTACAGTGGTCTACGAGCATCTCTCTTTTTACGCTCATAGTTGTTGATAATGGTCCCGGTGTCAATAATTTATATTCCATTTGTTACCTCCAATTTATTTAGCAGATTCTGGTAATTCTTGATGTTCTTTTAATAAGTCGACTGTAAGTTTTTCTGGATATTTTTTAACATCTTTTGCCTTTATACTTTCATCCTCTTGTTCGCCTTCATATACGGCATTTGGATAAAATTTAATAATTTCTTTTCTTGCTTCTTTTAAAATTACATTTGCCATTTCTTTGCAAAGCTCTTCTTTTTCTGGATTGTCCTTATTTAATATTGCAAGATTTTCTGTTAAATAATAAGTTCCTTCTTCTGGATCCACAAATTCAATTGGTTTTCCTTCTGCTTTTTTAAGAACTGCTTGGTGTCTTAGTCCAATTCCAATGACAGCTTCTCCAACTTCTACCTTCTTCATAGGGCCTGATCCTGAACTTTCAATATTGTTTCCAGCATTTTCATAAATTTTACTTAAAATATTTTTCGCTTCATCTTCGCCGTAATTATCTACAAGAGCTTGTATTGTAAGCCAAGCTGTTGAAGAATGCTTTACATCAGATATGCTGAGTTTGTCTTTGTATTCCGGCTTAGTTAAATCTTTAAAACTCTTTGGCACTTCAAGCCCTTCTGCCTCAAGCTCTTTAGTGTTGTAGAAAATTGCTCCCTCTTGCACAGTTATTGGATAGCTGTATTCTGAATTTTCTTTATCAAGTGGCACTACATCTGGCTTAAAATCAAGAAAAATATTGTCCTTATCCTGTGCACTGTCAATGTAGAAAGAGCTCATTGTCATCATGTCAGCCTCAATATTTTTTCCTTCTGCCAATAACTTTCCGCCAAGTTCTGATGTTCCAAATGTCTTTACAATGTACTTATCTTGATAACCTGCAGCATCAAGTGCGTCCTTTATGGCAACTATTGCCTCTTCATCTGCGTTTGAATAAATAACGACTGCATCGCTATTTTCTTTATTACCACAAGCTGTAAGTGGTAATAAAAGTGCCAGTGCGATTAATACCAAAATACTTTTTACATTTTTAATTTTCATTTTTTAATCCCCTTTTAGTTAATTTGTTTGAAATAATTTTTACTATAATATTTGTAACTAGAATCATTGTAGAAATTACAAATATGTCATCGAATCTGATGAAATATTGCAACTCTTTAATCTTTGTCGTTATGACCATTGTCCTTGCACCTGTAATAAAAATTACGGCACTGACTGTAACCATGTTGTTTATAAAATAATAAGTGAACACTTCAACTATAGTCTTATAGGAGTTTGGCACGAGTATTTTCTTTACATTTTTAAACCAAGAATCTCCCAAAAGATTTGACGTCGTCTCCCAATTTTGATTTAACTTGCTTAGCGAATCAGAAAACATCAAATAAGGCGTGGAAAAATAGTGCACCACGTCACATATTATTACAATAAATAAAGTGTTGTGAATTGGTGTGGGAGAAAAAGCGAGCAAATAACTAATACCGAGTACCATTCCCGGCACTGTATTTATAATAGATGGAGTTACATTTAAAACTTTTGAAAATTTATTTATATTTTGTTTTCTCGTTGTAAATAAAGCTCCAATGTATGCAATGACCGTTCCAATAATAGATGCAACAAGGGCAACTACAATTGAATTTTTGTATGCTCCCAAAAGTTCGTTATCATTTAAAGTGTTCTTAATATTTATCAGCGAAAAATTTAAATTGTATGGATAATCTTCAAAAAACGGAATTATCACTACAGAAATTAAAACTGAAAAAATAATTAAGACTACAAAAATCGAAAAAATAATTATAAATACATCTCTTGCTCTATTCTTTCTCACATAAATATTTTTGCTTATATTCTCACTTGTGTTCTTTTCCTTAAAAATTGATATCACAACAATGCTTAAGATTGATGGAATCATCATGACAAGTGCAATAATCGCTCCCTTGTTAAAATCTGGAACTGATCCCATCATCTGCTCGTAAAGAGACTTTGCAATTAATGGAGTGTTTCCCCCAAGAGATGCGGGAATACCAAAATCTGTAAATGACAGGAAGAAGCACTGAATTATCGAAATAATAATTGTAAATCTTATTGGCTTTATAATAGAAATCATAAAATTTTTAAAGCCACTGTCATACAAAAGTGTGGAGACAAGGCCATATCTCTTGTCAATGTATTTCATCCCATTATTAAGCAGAATAAAGGACACGGGCAAAGTGTAGATAAAATATCCAAGAAGTAGGCCACCCACACCGTAGATGTCTATTATTGGCTTTGCAAATAATTTTAAAATGTATCCCTGTTTTCCAAAAGAATGCATGATTGCAAAACCATAAGTAATAGTTGGAAGAAACATGGGAACCATTAGAGCAATTTCCAAAAACTTCTTAAAATTTTTATTTAAATTTGTAAAATTTATTCCAATAGCAATTATTAATGCAGTAATTGTTGTGATGAGACTACTTAATAGCGAAATCGAAAAACTATTTGTAAAAGCCTTAATCACATCGCCACTTGAAAAAACATCCTTAAAATTTTCTGTGCTAAAACTTCCATTTACAAAAAATGCCATCTGAAGCACTTTAATTAATGGATAAATTAGAAATATTAGAAAGAATGCAAAAATTAAGTACATTAAAAACTTGTGACTTGACGCCTCTTGTCTATTTCTAGTTAAACTTATTCTACTCTCCAAGATTAACCAACCTGCCTTTCTATGCCAATTGGTCCACTGTCAAATAAGTTATAAATATTATCTTTTTTAACCTTGAGCTGTCTTAATATAAACTCCTCAACAAATTCATCAGCTGGAGAATTTATAATCTCCTTCGGAGTTCCAAACTGAGCAATCTTTCCCTTGTTTAAAATTAAAACCTTATTTGAAATAGTAAGAGCTTCCTCTGGATCGTGAGTTACAATAATTGTCGTAAGATTATATTTTGCAGCAATTTCCTTTATCCTCTGTTTAATCGACTCCTTAATAATTCCATCAAGTGCAGAGAAGGGCTCGTCCAACAAAAGCACCTCCGGCTTCATCACTAGAGTCCTCGCAAGGGCAACTCTTTGCTTTTGTCCACCAGAGAGTTCAGAAATATCTTTCTCAAGATGCTCCTTTAAATTTAAAAGCTCAACTAACTCGTCTACCTCTTCCTTAGTCGAAAGATTCGGCCTATTCTTAAGACCGTAGACAATATTTTCATAAGCATTTAAATTGGGAAAAAGTGCATAATCTTGAAACACAATGTTGAAGTTTCTCTCTTGTAGTGACAAATTGCTCATGTCCTTGTCATTATATAGAATTCTTCCGCTTGTAAGAGGCGAAATCCCCAAGATAAGATTAAGAAGAGTCGTCTTGCCACTTCCCGATGGCCCCAAAATTGAAACAATCTCGCCCTTATTAATCTCCAAACTTATTCCATTTAAAATATACATCCCATCATCAAATTGTTTTTTAATATTTTCTAAGACTAACATTTAAACCTCTTTCAAAAAAATATTCCGTGTGTCCGGTAGGTAATGTAACTTATAAATATTTAAATGAGCACAAAAAAAGGCGCCTTAAAGCGTCTTTAAAATTATCAATTATAAAAAAGCTGGATTGCCCAGCTTTTAATCTAATCGTGTCAATTCTTCAACGAGTGTATTATATGACCATCTCAAATGCTCTTCCATAATTTTAAGTGCACCTTCAAGATCTTGACACTTTAAACATCTAATTATTTCAAGGTGATATAAGGTACTCTCTTCTGAGGTATCTGTCAATGCATAAGCCTCATGCTTGTATCTAAGTATCTGAGCTCTTATATATTTATAAATATCTTTAATATATGAATTAGTCGAATTATCTAAGATAAACATATGGAGTTTTTCATCCTGCATTGACAAAAAATCCTCATCTGGAGTATTCCCTTTTCGTATCTCCGATAAAACCTGCTCAAATTCATTCTCCAATTTTTCTAATTCTTTTTGTTTTAAATTTTTAATTGAGGTCCTTATTGCAAGTTTTTCTATTTCTATCCTAACTTCATAAATATCAGTAAGATCTTTTAAAGATAAATTTTCTACAATTGTACCTATACCATCAACACTTCTTACGTATCTTTCTTGTTCTAACCTCGTAATAGCTCTCTTAACAGGTGTTCTGCTCATATTTAGAGCCTCACCAATACCATTTTCAGTTAGAACATCGCCACCTTTTAAATTTCCTTCTATTATCATTTTTTTTATATAATCATAGGCAACTTCAGAAAGAGTTTTCTTTCTTTTAATCTCAATATTGTCATAATTCATTTTTCGTCTTCACCCACGTACTAAACAATATTTAATACACTTTTTAGAATAGCAATAAAATTATACTACTGGATCTCTTGGTTCCTTATTATCTAATACAGCAGCTAAGTTGCCTAATGCAAATTCTTTTAAAGCTCTCATAGACTCTATAGAAATATAAGAGATATGAGGTGTTACTAATATCCCTTCAACATGTAAGATTTCTTCATCCCCTGTTGGCGGTTCTTTATCTATAACGTCTAAAATTGCCCCACCGATAATGCCATTTTTTACGGCATACACTAAATCTGGCTCGTTTATTATTTTCCCTCTTGCTGTATTTATAATAACAGCATCTTTCTTCATTAACTCAAACTCATTTTTGCCAACTTTATCTCTATTAGCTTCCACACCTTTTAAGTTAATGCTTACATAGTCAGCAGTAGAAAATCCTTCTTCCCAGCTAACCTTCTTGACGCCATATTTTGCTATCTCTTCTTCATTATAATATTCATCATAAGCTAATATTTCAATTCCTAGTAATTTAGCCCTTTCAGCTACTGCTTTACCTATAGTTCCAAATCCTACAATAAATAGTTTTTGTTTTGAAATTCTATGATTCCTTTTTTCAATAACTGTAGAGCCCCATTTACCATCATTTATATCTTTTAAAACATTATTAGCATAAAAATTAATCTTTTTATTATAATGATAAATAGCAGCTATTACATAATCTGCCAAATCTTCAGCACAATAACCTTGTATATTCGTTACTCTTATTCCTTTATTTTTACATGCTTCTATATCTATTCTATCATATCCACCACCATAAGTAGCAATTACTTTACAATTATCTAATTTATTTATTACTTCTGCAGGAATGTCAGCATATACTTGTGCTAAAATTCCATCCGCCTTATAACCAAATTCTTCTAAATCTTTTTGATAATCATATGTTGAAATTTTAATTTCTACTCCAGGATATTTTTCATTAAGAAATTCTTTTTCATATTCATATTCAGTCCACTCTTCATCAATGATCCAAATTAACATAACTACCTCCTAAATTATAAAAATATATTAGTTACAGCTGGTATAAATGTAACAGATAATAAAACAATGATTAATCCTAGTATGAACTTAAGTATCTCTTTAGTCAGTACCGTCATATTAACCTTTGATATTGCAGTCGCAACAAATAAGTTAATTCCATATGGTGGCGTACAAAAACCAATCGCTAAATTCATAGTTAACATAATACCAAATGTAACAGGGCTCATACCTAATTGCATTACTATAGGCAATAATATTGGTGTTAATATTATAGTTCCTGGTATATTATCTATAAACATTCCTACAATTAATAAGAACACATTTATTAATAACAATATAACTATACCGTTATCGCTTAGTGATGTTATAAAAGTTGCAATCTTAAGTGGGATTTGTTGCATTGTTAGTAGTGCAGCAAATGCAGTAGATAGACCTACCATAAAAGTTGTAGCTCCATTAACCACGATTGCATCCCTAAATGCATTATATGCTTGCTTCATATCTAGTTCTTTGTAAACAAATACTCCAATTACAAAAGAATAAACTACAGAAACCACTGCCGCTTCTGTCGGAGTAAACATACCAGAATAAATTCCTCCTAATATTATAACTGGAGATAAAATTGCCCAAAACGCATCTTTAAAAGCATGAAATATTTCTTTTAAACTTGATCTAGTTTCACTACCCTTGAATCCTTCTTTTTTGGACACTATATAGCAAATAATCATTAATGCTATACCCATCAAAATACCTGGTAAAAAACCAGCAGTAAACATTTGAGTTATTGATGCTCCTGAAACAACTCCATATATTACAAACGGAACACTTGGTGGAATAATTACACCAATGGTACCTGCTGCAGCTGTTAATGCTGTAGAAAAACCTTTCCCATAACCATGATCAACCATTTGAGGTATCATAAAAGCTCCAACTGCTGAAACAGTTGCTACTGCTGAACCTGATATAGCAGCAAAGAACATACATACTACAACTGTTACCATGCCCAAACCACCAGTGATATGACCTATAATAGATTCAAAAAAATTAACAAGTCTCTTCGCTATTCCGCCACTACTCATCAAATTTCCAGCCAACATAAAAAAAGGAATAGCTAATAGAGGAAAAGAATCAACACCTGCAACTGAATTTTGTGCTATCATTACAGTTGGCAAAGATGTATACTTACTTATCGTTATAAGAGTCGCTATACCTATAGCATAACCAATAGGAATACCCAAAAATAATAATATAAAAAATATTCCAAAAAGAACTAAAGATTCCATAATATCCTCCTTAATTATTCTGCAGAATAATCTGTCTTAAAAATATCAATAAGCTTATCTATTATTCGAATAGACAATAAGATAGCCGAGATTGGTAATACAACATATACATATGCTAAAGGTATCCTCATTCCTGATGATAGTGCATTTCTAGCTGACATTGATGCGATTAGTTCAAAACCAATTTTTACAAGATATAAGTTAAATATTAACCATACAGTATATCTTATTGTATCTAGAATCTTATGTCCTTTTTTACTTTTTACCAATTGATAAATTAAATCTACATTAATGTGTTGATCGTCTACAAATGCTATACTGGTCCCTAACCAAACTTGCCAAATGAAAATATACCTAGATAACTCTTCCGACCAAGATAAAGAAGAATTGAAAAAATATCTCATGATAACCTGCGTAAAAACAATAATAACATTTATTACTAAACTCGCTATCAAAACCACTTCTTCAACTTTATTATATTTTTTAAAAAGATTTTTCATAATAACTCCTCTATAAGCAAGTAGGAAGAATTAAGATCTTCCTACTATGCAAATTATTTAATTGAATACTTATGTCTTTATTTATTGTATTTTTCACACATTTCAAATAACTCTTCGCCAAATTTTGCCTTATATTTATCGTACATAGGAGCAACTGCATCTTTAAATACTTGTTTTTGATCATTATCAAGTATATTAGTTTCCAATCCACCAACTTCTTCTAAATCTTTTATTGCTTGTTCATTATCTTTAAGTTCCATTTCTCTTTGAAGTTTTACATATTCTTTAGCCTCTTCATCTAAAATATCCTTTAAGTCATCACTTAAGTTGTCATATACGCCTTTATTTATAATAAAAGGCAAGAAATTGTGAACGTGTTCATCTATAGTTTGATATTTTTGTACTTCATAAAATTTATTTGCAAATGTTAATGAAGGTGGGTTTTCTTGAGCTTCAACAGTGCCTTGTTGAAGTCCTGTATAAAGTTCAGTAAAACTCATTGGTGTAGGATTTGCTCCTAAAGTTTTATAGAAATCTATAAAAATTGGGCTCTCCATAACTCTCATTTTTACACCTTCTAAGTCTTCCGGCTTTTCAATAGGTCCTGAGTTAGTAGTTGTTGATCTTGGACCATTATATACATAGCCTAAGCATTTTATTCCTTGATCTTCTAACTTTTTATTAAAATATTCTCCTACATCTCCATCTAATGCTTCAAATGCATCTTCACTACTCAAGAATAACCATGGCATATCTAATATACCAAATTCTTCTGAATATGTTGTTAGAACTGAGGATGATGGTAATGTCGCATCTAATGTTCCCATAGCTACTGACTCTGTCATCTGAACATCCCCGCCTAAAGATCCGTTAGGAAATATTTCAATATTTAATTTTCCTTCACTCTTTTCTTCTACATTTTTCTTAAATTCAACTAATGCTTTGTGAGTTGATCTATTCTCTGGTTCTACGTGACCAATTTTTATTGTTAACGCGTCACTATTTGCTTGAGCTGGTGCTGCCTCTTTTGTATTAGTTCCTTTACCTGAACATGCAGTCATAAATAACATAGATGCTAATAAAGCTATCCCTAAAATTTTTCTTTTTTTCATAATGCTCTCCTTTTATAAAATAGTTATTTCTTCATTTGTTGCGTCCAGTATTATTCTATCGCCCTCTTTAATTGTTTCATAGAATTCAGGATCTACTTTATCTACTAACGGAATTTCAAATACAATTGCACTGGAAACTAAAACTGTTTCAGCATGCTGAACAATCATTCCAGCAGGTTGCTTATCATTTTTCATTAATTGAAATAAACCATCAGCTTGAACTACAGAACTTCCTTTTCCTGAAGGGAACAGAAGTATTTTATCTGCCATACTCCTACCAGTAAAATCGTGGTTAGGCTCTATCATTTTTCCAGTTTCTGGTTCTAATAAGTAAAACATTATTGGGTCTTTTGAAATAGTAACCTCAGCTTCAACTCTTCCATCAGATATTTTATGACATTTAAATTTTTTCATGATTATTTAACCCTCCCTGTCATAGCTGCTTCAACACAAGTATCTAAATCTCTAATAACAAAATCTATTCCTCTTCTTTTTGGATAGTATGCACACTTTGGAGATTCAGTAACACCAACTTTTCCTTTTAAGAACTTCCAAATTGGCTGATCTGGACATGTACTTGGAACAATATGTGCGCCCAGTTTTTCCATACTTTCTGTATATCCCATTATGTCTGCCAGATGTTTAACATGTGATGATACTAAAATCCACATTTCTTTTTTTAATTTTTCTCCGTTCATCTTGTCAGAAATATATCTAACCTCATCTAATGTGAAGTGTGGACATCCAAACATAGCAAAGTCAATTTCTCTATCTCCTTCGAGAGATATCTTATCAAGAACTTTTTCAAAATCTTCATTTGTTATAGTTACTTTTCTTTCAGGCTCTTTTCCACCAAACGCCATTTCTAAACTTTGAGCTTCTGGTGTAAAGTTAAGTATGTGATACATATCATAAGCACCAGACGTATTAAGCTGTGCACCCAAGTTCCTCAATGCTTCTTTGGAAATTGTTTTTGGTAATCCTGTAAATACTGGTATACCGAAACCTATCTTATCCCCGCACATTCCTAATAGGTGATAATCATATGGAGTTTTCATATCAGCTTCAACTTCAACTAGTATATTTCCTTTTCTATTCTCATCTAATAAAAGTCCATATTCTGGTACAAATCCTGTAATAGATGCAAAAAGTGCTGAGTTGGCTCCTTCTCTATTTGAGCGAGCTCCCCATACCGAATTAACATAAGGGGTTGCACTAGATTCAGAAAAAGCTACTACTTCTCCAAAATTAGGCACATTTGTATCAATATATGGTGTACAGTTGTAAGTTAAAGTAGCTCCTAACTTTTTATATGCTTCATGAGTTCTTTGCATCATTGCGTAGTCCTCTTCATCACCCATATTCTTTTCTTTAAAATAAGGTATACACCATCCAGGATTAACTGTAGGAGATACTCTACACTTTGCTCCTAAATTAACCATTTTTTCCGCCAACCAAAGATCAGCATCTTGGTTACTTAGTGCAACATGGGCTCTTGTAATAGGAACCATCCTTTCTGCTCCAAAAGATTCTCCTATACCAACTTGAACTTTCATAGCAAGTTGAGTACCTTCGCCATATTTACCATCTAACATATCTTTTTGTAGATCAGTCAATTTCATAATATAAATCCCCCTCTATTGTAAATGTTTTCACCGTATACTAGAAGTATACATCTATCGATTTATTATGTCAATACTTTTTTATGATAAATTAAAATTGTTTTAAATAATTTACTTTTTATATAGATAAAAAATGAATACAATAATTTTTAAATTAATCTGAGAATATTAAAAAATATAAACACAAACTTTTTAAATATTTATCAGACACATCTCACATCTTGATTTTATTTAAACCATAGAATAAAATATCATTAAAAAATAGCGAAAGGAGAGATAGTATGGATAAAAATAATGATCTAATACAAAAAGTAGGTAAATTTAGAGAACTTAATTTGATTTCTCACGCTACAATAATTCAAGGTAATGGTTACAGTTACGAAGATCTGAAGAAACCTATTATAGGAATAGCTAATAGTTTTAATGATTTGATTCCTGGACATAAAAATTTAAGAGAAATTGCTCAGCAAATTAAAAATGGAATTTATGCAGCTGGTGGAATTCCTGCAGAATTCGGATGTATTTCAGTTTGCGATGCTTTATCCGATAATCATATAGGATCAAAATATACTTTGCCATCACGAGATTTAATAGCTGATTCAGTAGAATTACAAGTAAGGGCACATGCTTATGATGGTTTAGTAATACTGGGAAGCTGTGATAAAATTGTCCCTGGTATGATAATGGGAGCTCTTAGAACTAATATACCAACTATTTTTGTAAACGGAGGACCAATGATATCTTCTCCTAGCTTTGGTAATAAAGTCAAAACTAATACAACCACCATTTCTGAAGGACTTGGCATGTATTATGGAGGCAAATTAAATAAAGATGAACTTGTAAATTTAAGTACTAACTGTGCACTTACCTGTGGATCATGTCAATTCTTAGGCACAGCAAATACAATGTGTACTCTAGCTGAAGCTATGGGACTTTGTCTCCCGGGCTCATCATTAATACCAGCAGTTTACAACGAAAGATCTAGATCTGCTTTCAATTCTGGAGAAAAAATTGTAGAGTTAGTTAAAAAAAATATAAACATAAAAAAAATAGTAAATCTGGAAGCTTTGAAAAATGCAATAGCTGTGCTTATGGCAACAGGAGGATCTACAAACGCGATTATCCACTTATCAGCAATTGCAAACGAAATAGGTATAAGCTCTGACACAATGATAAATCTATATGAGAGATATTTTGAAAAAGTGCCATTAATTGTAAAAGTAAATCCAGCCTCTGACGAGTTTGATGTTCAAGACTTTTACTACAATGGCGGTATTCCAGAGGTAATGAAGAGACTTGGGGACAATATAAACCTTGATACGTTAACTTGCACTGGAGAAACTGTAGATAATAACTTAAAATACGTTCAACCTGTTACCGTCAATGATAAAGTAATAAGAACGCTAGATAATCCATTTTTAAAATTTGGTGGCGTTACTATAATGAGAGGTAATATAGCACCTGAAACTGGTGTAGCAAAACCAGCTGCTATACATAAGTCTGCACAATTATTTAAAGGTAGAGCTGTTTGTTTTGACAGAGAAGAAGCTGCAATTGAAGCGGTAAAAAATAAAAAAATTAAAGATGGGGATGTTCTAGTCATAAGATATGAGGGTCCAAAAGGTGGTCCAGGAATGAGAGAAATGTATCTAACTTTAAAACTATTAAACGGTGAAGGATTATCAAAAACCACAGCTGTAATTACGGATGGCAGGTTTTCTGGTACAAATAATGGTTGCTTTGTTGGTCACATCTCACCCGAAGCAGCAGCTGGAGGTCCAATAGGTTTATTAAGAGACGGCGATGAGATAACTATTGATATTAACAAAAAAGAAGTTAATGCCAATGTTAGTAAAGAAGAATTTGCCAGAAGAAAAGCTCAGATTAAACCTTATAAGAGTCCAGACTTATTGCCTGGTATGATGAAAAGATATGTCGATAATGTTAGTTCAGCAATTCAAGGGGCAATTTTATATAAAAATTATTAGATATTAACCCTAAATGTATATAATTAATGTATGCTAATGGTTTTTCAATAAAATAAATAAGATTTTATTTTTACTAAAAATAATACAAAAAACTAGCTACACTTAAACGTAGCTAGCTTTTTTATTGCAATGCGTCCCATTCTTTGTACTCGCGCTTTGCGTCTTCTTGTTCGTCTTTTATTATTTTGATGCTTGCCTTTATTATTCTCTTGTCTGCAACGGCAAGCTCTGTCAATATATATCCTTTTATTCTCACTTGCAATTTTTCTTTTTCATTCTCTTCTGGAATGTAACCTAAGTTTTCTATTATAAGGCCCGATATTGTCTCGTGATTGTCGGAGTAGAGATAAGTTCCAATCTCGTCGTTTACATCTTCTATATCCATTGAACCGTCGACAATGTATTCGTTGTCGGAAATTTTTTCTATCTTTGGATTGTCCTTGTCATATTCATCTTCAATTTCTCCAACAATTTCTTCGACAATGTCTTCAACAGTTACCATCCCCGAAAATCCGCCGTATTCGTCGATTAGTATTGCCACATAATTTTTGGTGTTTTGCAATTCTTTTAGCAGTTGGTCAATCTTTTTAGTCTCGGGCACACAGTATGGTGCTTTTATACAATTGTCGAGGTTTATGCTCTTGTAATTATTTCTTGCATATTCTGCGAAGATATCTTTTATATAAACTGTTCCCAAAATATTGTCCGTGTTTTCTCTATAAACTGGCATTCTTGAGTAGCCCATTTTTAAAATTTCAGTTACGGTATCTGTGTTAAAGGCGTCGTAGTCTACCATGTAAATAGCTGTACGCGGTGTCATTATCTCATAAGCCAACTTGTCGTCGAAGTCCATAATGTTTACAATCATCTCTTCGCCGGCTGAGTTTATTACTCCTTGCTGAGTTGATACTTTGATATATGATTTTAATTCTTCTTCAGAAATTTTTTCTTCAACATCTTCAGAATATTTGCCCATAATCTTTAGTACAATCACTGTCGAAAAAGATAAAAATTTTACAAAGGGATAAAATATTTTTGATGCAAAGGAAATTGCTCTAACTGAATTTAGTGCCACCTTCTCAGAGTTTTGAAGTGCAATTCTCTTTGGAACGAGCTCACCAAATACAAGTGTTAAGTAAGAAAGTATAAATGTCACAACAATAAATGAAATTGTGTGTCCATAACTTATTCCCATTTCTATAAATCTCTGTCCCAATACTCTTGAGATACTTGTTGCAGCTGATCCAGATGAGAAGAATCCAGCTAAAGTTATTGCAACTTGAATTGTGGATAAAAATCTCGTTTGATCCTTTGCAATATCAAGTAACATAAGAGCTCTCGCATCGCCCTCTTCAGCCATTTCCTTAATTTTATTATTATTTGCTGAAACCATTGCCATCTCTGCCGACGCAAAAAAGGCATTTATTCCAGTTAGTATTACGATTAATAAAAGTTTAAGCCCTAAGGCCCCGCCATCGTCCATTTAACTATTGTCCCTCCAATATGAATTATTAAGATTATTATAACAATTATTTATATCTATTTCTATAATCTTTTATCCATTACTTCTTTAGATAAATTTACTCAATCTAATTTTTAAAAATTTTTCTCTTAGATATAGTATATAAAAATAAAATAAATTTCACAATTGTTATGTCGCACTGACCTGGGCTTTAAGTTTTTAATAAATGGGGATATATTAAATGAGAGTTTATGGAGGCGAGTTAATTGAACGATTTTTCTAAAATAAAAAATGAAATAAAAAACGATGAAATGAACGCGAAGTACACAGAGAAAAACTACGAACCGCTTTATAAGGCAAATAAAAATGCAAAGATTGTAATAATTGGTCAGGCACCAGGCAAGAAGGCACAGGAGTCTGGCATTATTTGGAATGACAAAAGCGGAGATAGGCTCCGCGAATGGCTTGGAGTAAGCCGAGATGAATTTTATGAAACAGATAAAATAGCACTTCTTCCAATGGACTTTTATTATCCAGGCAAGGCAAAAAGCGGCGACATGGCACCGCGAAAAGAATTTGCTAAGAAGTGGCACCCTAAACTTTTTGAACTAATGCCAGAACTTGAGCTTTATATTTTAGTAGGAAAGTATGCACAGGATTATTATTTAAAAGATATAAAAGAGAAAAATTTAACAGAAACCGTCAGAAATTATAAAAAATATCTTCCAAAATATTTCCCAATAATCCATCCATCACCACTTAACGGACGCTGGCTTGCCAAGAATCCATGGTTTGAAAAAGAAGTCATCCCAGAGCTTAAGAGTTTAGTTAAAGATATTATTAAATAGTTTTAAAACAAAAATTTTGCAACAAAAAAGGAGCAGTCGCCTGCTCCATTTTTTATTTTATTTTATTAGTCAATGATTTTTGATACTACGCCAGATGCTACTGTTCTTCCACCTTCACGAATGGCAAATCTTAATCCTTCGTCCATTGCGATTGGTGTGATTAGTGTTACTGTAAATGTTGAGTTGTCTCCTGGCATTACCATTTCTACTCCGTCTGCTAATTGGATATCTCCTGTTACGTCTGTTGTTCTGAAGTAGAATTGTGGTCTGTATCCGTTA
>NZ_JBMNPQ010000003.1:0-66235 GCF_050943655.1 Peptoniphilus sp.
CCCGCTCACGCGGGAAGTACTCAATTTCTGCTGTGTCTAATCTTCTAATATACGGATCACCCCCGCTCGCGCGGGAAGCACGTTATCAAAAGATAGGATTCATCTTGCAACTGGGGATCACCCCCGCCTACGCGGGAAGTACTAAGAGCATATAAGTTATTCTCATCGATAATTAGGATCACCCCCGCCTACGCGGGAAGTACACTTAAAAGATCCCATAAAATAGCTATATTTTTTCAATAAACCTCTGGAATTTATTCACTTTAGTTGATAGCTCATAACATAATTTTGCATCTTCCAATGCTCTGTGAGGCACTGTCTTTTTTATTCCATATCCCAACAAAGCCGTCTGTAATTTATAGTCATCCAAAAATTGGTTGTCTTTTTTTACAAAGTCCATTAGGTCATATACTTTGTTGTTAATCTTATTTAGTCCAAGTTTTTCTAAGTTTTTATTTATAAATTTTATGTCGAAATTCACATTGTAACCAATTATGATTGTTCCCTCAATGAATTCTAAAAATTTAATCAACACTTCTTTAAGTTCTTGGCCACTTTTTAAATCCTCGTCTGTAATTCCTGTAAGCTTAGTTATTTCATCAGGAATATCGCCCTTTGTCTTAATTAAACTTTGAAATGTTTCTACATTTTCGCCGATAACTTTAACTGAGCCAATTTCTATTATATCATTGTCTCTTTCGCTTAATCCATTTGTTTCTATATCAAGAAACAAAAGTGTCTTTGTTTCACCTTTTTGAGGTTTTGTTGTATTCATGCTTTGGAATTTTTTTGATTTGTGCATTTTTGATGCATTGCTAAATCCAAGATTCTTTTCTTCTCCACTTTCTTCTACGAATTTTTTCATAACCAAAGGAATTCCCTCACAGTCTAGCACAACTGACTGCGTATTATGTGTTTTAAATTCATATCCAATTTCGTTACGAGTGCTGTAGCTAAGCGTTGCTTCTCCAACTCCTACACTATCTAATACTCTATTCCAAAGCTCTTCTCTAATTTTTACATTAAAATTTCCTACATATACTCCCGTCGCTATTTCTTGCATCCACTTTGTCAAATCTCCCCTCAAGGAATTTGGCGTTTTCTTTAAAGTTATTATTGTAAATGGAATTTTAATCCCTCTCTTTATAACTCACTCCATATTTTGCTAATTTGTTCTTGTCATCCCAAAGACTTATGCTGTCTGTAATTATTTCTTCGTCTGCTTCAACTTCCATCAAATACTGTATGTCTTTCACAATCTGGTTCATTATTTTCCCATCGACCATTTCGTCTCGAACTCTTCTTCTCGTTATTGCCCCAACATCTTCACTCTCTTCAATATTAGCTGCAACTTCAAAGGCTATTGGTATTGTAACCTTAGCTTTATATAAATCGGCTATGTCATATACAAAGCTTAAGTCATGGCCTGTATGAACAAATCCAAGTCCTGGTGATAATCCGAGGGCAACTATTACGCTATGCACCACACCATATAGTGCCACGTTTGCAGCTGAGAGTGATTTATTAACTAAATCTGAATTGTCAAAATCATCTGGGTCATAGTCTCTTCTATCCCACCGAACTCCAGTAGTTTTTGAATAATGTCTGTATACATTTCTAACTCTTGCTCCTTCACGTCCTCTTAGTTGTTGCATAGTTAGTTTTGAGACATCTTCTCCTGGAAATCGCATTTGATACATTTTTCTTGCAACTTTTAATCTCGCCTTTGTGTTAGATACAAGTTTTGCTTGTTTTTCTAAAAATCTTGTTGAATGTGCCAAGGCCCTTCCGTGTGCATAATGTCTTACTCCTCGTTCTCCAACCCAAACAACGCATGTGCCAGTATCTCCAATTAATTCCATCGCTCTATGACTCACATCTGTTCCCGGTCCTAGTAAAAGTACTCCAATCATGGCAACTGGTATATTAACTTGGCCTCTGTAGTCTGTAACTGTTATTGCACTGTCAATTTTATTTATTTTGGCATGCTCTACATATATAAAACTGACTCTGTCTTCAATTCGAGGTAATTCCGTTAATTCTGTTTTCTTGGCACCTATTTGTTTATCCATTTTATTTTATTGGTATTACTGTCATCATGCCAAAACCATATGCTTTTTTTCTGCCGATTCCTTTTGTGAGAAGTGATAGAAATTTTTCTTTATTTTTAATTGTAAGTTCACCTTGGTAAGTTACTTTTATTAAGTTTATAGTTTTTTCGTTATGTTTTTTTAGTGGCAAGAATGAACTATCTAGTACATAAAAGTCGGATGGATTTAGTTCAAATCCATTTTTTTCTGCACGTGCCAATAGAAAATCCATCTGTTTGGTTACATCTACTATTGGGACTACTCGTCCCCTCTTTCCTTCAACTGGTTTTGATACTGTGGTATTGGCAACTAATCTAAATTTATATTTTTGCCCTTCTTCAAGTGTTTCTAAAAATTTTCCGTAATCTTTAGTTTTAGCGCTGCCCTTTACACCGTATCTTTCTAATTTATTTAAATCAGGTTTATCTTCACTTACTATTAATAGATACTCTTTGTTATTTAATGTATCTATTCTCCATAGTTTTCTAGTTCTGATTTTCTTGTCAACTTCTTGTGGGAAACTTTCTTCCACCCAATTATGATATGCTCCAAGATGATTTAACTCTTTTGCATTCTTTCTATTATTAAAATCAATTTCAACTCTAGTTAAATACATCTCATCCTCCTAAAACTTCAAAAATATCGTGTTCATCATTTGTATCAGCAAATTTGTCATTGTTCACGCGTACTTTAGTTCGTCCCTCTGGTCGAAATGTAAATTTCCTGTGCTTTTGTGAAAATGACAAGACCTTATCCCTTCTAAATTTAACTTTTTCATCTATTAAATTTCCATCTGCGTATACATCAAGATATAAAAATTCTTTATTTTTATTTTCTTTTTTATACCAGTCCTGAGCTTGCCAAGGTAATTTTTCTATTGCTGAAATTATGTTGTCATCGTTTATTGAAATCAAAAAGTCAAAATTAACTGGCACAGACCTTCTGCCCATAAATTGTTGGAAATATGGATTTTTAAGTCCCCTATAAATCTCCTTCATTATTTCATCTTCACCACTTATGGCAACGACAAAAACTGCATCTTCTAAGTAGTATCTGTTTGTTACATAGTTCTTATCGAACGCTCCATTTTTATATTTAGCAGCTATTTGATAATCTCTTAGGAGTTTACCCTGTTGATCGACTCTTAGTGCAAATTCTATTTTGTTTAATTTTTGAATTTTTTCATCTTCATGCCTTCTGTATCCGAGGCTTGCAGCAATTAGTCCGATGATAGCACTTTTTGATGGATAAAAGTCTGTATATCTACTTTCAAAATGTGAATTTGTGCCCCATGATTGCATGGGTCCTGCAAATTTCATTAAAATTGTCTTCACTTTAATCACCTTATTTCTCAGGTAATATTTTTTCTAATTCATTTCCAAGTCTTTCTATTAATTCCTTTGAAGTATTTAATTCTTCAAATTCAGTTTCTTCTAAAATATCTTCACCTGTTACAAATAATTTTGCAATTGGTTCATTTACAAATTTTTGTGCACTTCTATATTCGCTTAATAGTCTATCGATTGACTCTTTTACATATCCTTTTGTAGAATAAACAGGTTCTTCGTATGCAGTTACAAGGTTAACAGGTCTATCATCTCTAAGAGTCACTAATATAAATTTAGGAAGTGTTTGGTTTCCAAATGTATTTACCTTACCTGTTGGAAGTGAGTTGGCAAAAGCTTCAACAAATAATTTCGCTGTGTTTATTGTGGCTTCTTTTTCTCCAAGTTGATTAATAAGTTCATGAAGCGCAATATTTGCATATCTATATACTGTAGAGGAGTTGAATTCAATTGTTCCAAGCATTCCAGCTCCTGCATTATCTTCAGGCGCCAAATCATCTGATGCTGTAAAGAAATCAAACTCTGTTTGTACTGCATGAGTTGAAATTGCGTGGGCAACTTGGCATGATGCATCTTCGTTTAGGAATGGATCATCTGCTACCATTCTTCCAAATAGCGCTATATCTATTGCGGGGTTTGATTTTAATATTTCTTGCAATTCTTTTTTATCAGTATTTCCTTCAATTGCTGCCTTTGCAAGTCCAACAGCTTGTGATTTTCCTAAAAAGAATAGTGCTTTTGCTTTATTATCTTTAGTCTTCACTCCTGCTTTATTTAATATTTCATTTGCCATTTTAATTGCTTCATCTGTATCTATAGATTCATCAAATTTTTGAATTTGCTCCGCAACATATCTTACTATGTCAAGTGATCTTATCCCAATATTGTTTGCTTCACTGTTTTTCTTAAAATATTCTCTTATCGCTCTTTTCCATGATTGTGAACTGACTCTTGCTCTTCTAACTCCACCATACTGTGCAGTCTTAGGGCTTCCTGTGTCATCTCTGTTTATATTTGATGGCGGTAGTGTTTGAATTACATGTACATCTAAAAATAAATTATTGTTCATTTTCTATCTCTCCTTTTTCATTTTCTTCTTTACTGTAACTATAGTAGGCTCTTGCCCAATTAAGTCTCACGCTTTCGTCATAACCTCTTAAAAAATTGTATAAATCTAATGATAGTGCTGGATAATCTACTTTTACTCCCTTCTTCTTAGACTTTAAAAGTTTAATCATCTGTCTTAAGTGATGAGTAAGTTCTTCAAAAGTTTGTGATGTCACAAGAGCATTAAATCTTTGGTCTGTAGATAAACTTCCATCAGATCTAAGTGCTTTTAGTGAATATCCAACATTATTCCATTTTCCTTCAATTCTTTCGCTCACTGGCTCTACATTTGACTGTTGGTGTATGGCAAAAAGTTGCAAAGTTGTAAGTATTGCACACTCTTCCTTTGTCATACTAAAATTTTTTCCTAACAATTCTTCAGGCATGTTCTCATAAACTATTTGAAGACTTCCAATATTTTCTGAAATTGGCCTACCTACAGAATTGCGCAAATTTGAGAGCAGTGCTTTCGACCTTGGACTTTTCAAGTCACTAGAGATTATATTAATTATCCTTGATGTCGTCATGAGTACCATCTTGCTTTTGGTCATTTTCTCCATTGTTCTCCTCCTTTTCTTTTATTTTTAATTTATCGTTTAAATAATATTTAAAACTAGAATAGCTTGTCGCAATGTTTTTTACCTTTTCATCTTTTACTATTCCTATAAAGTCTCTGTTCCCCGCTTCTTTAATTAGTGAATTTGCTTGGTTTAAAACGAGGCGCCTTAAAGTTATTTTCCACTCATTACATTTTTCATCCTTGCTGTCATTTTTGTCAATTGAAGTAATCCAATCTCTAAATGGTTCGTCGATTATGAAATATAATTCCTCTACATTTTGATCGACAAAAAGTTTGGACTCTAGATTTCTTATTTCTTTAATATCTTGAATAAATCTTTTATAAATTACACTTACACAGTATTTTGTATCTGATATAGTTTGAAGGATTCTATTTTTCCATCCATTTTCATCATCGTCGGTGATAATAATATCTGCAATACTTAAGCTGTCACAAATTTCATCTACAGGTACCCACGATGTAGCATTTCCATCGTCCTTCATGCTTACAGAATTTAATGTAATATTATCAATTTCTAAAACATCAGATAAAGTTTTATACCATTCGATAATTCCTGGCATCTTATTATTAGTCTTTTTTTCATTTTTAGATTCATTTTCTTCTTTAATGATGTCTTCCTCTATAATATTTCCAAAGCTTCTCCACATTGACTGATTTAGGACATGTTTCTTTGGAGTAAATTTGCCTTTGTTGTCGCCTTCTCTATTGAATCTCCAAATTGTCATAGGCTCTAAAAAATTATTTACCTTATTTACGTCAGGAACTTTAACTATATTCATTTCAAAAGGTTTACTTGCATCAGTTTCAGGATCAATATAAACTGCTCTACTCCATGTAGTATATAGCTCTGCTAAATTATCTGGATTATTTGAAGTGAGATACCTATCTATAAGTTCACTTGGACTATATTCCCAACAAGGTCTTTGTATATTTTTATAAGATTCAAAAGAGTCAACTAAGACCGTATTAAAAAGGAGTGTTTCGAATAAATTTTCCCCACTTAGATATAGACCTCCAATATCAAATAGCCAGCCCTTGGAAGAAGTTTTATTATCGCCTTTAAATTTTGTTTTATCTGATGTTCCAATATAGCCATGTAGTGTCAAAAGCCATCTTGCTATTTCGTCTTCACTTAAAATCTCTTTGTTGTTTTTATATTCATATTTCGGAGAGAAAAGTGCAATTTTGTTACCAGATTCGGAAATTTTTCTATTTATATTCTTCCCAGAGATGCTTCCGACTTTTCTATTTTTATATATTTTGTCTGGTGTAATTAAATCACCTGTCACTTGATAAAAAGGATATTTGTCGTCGAATAGATAAAATCTGTCATGCCATTTATCCAAGTATTTTGAAATAATATCTGGGAACTCTCTCTCATTAAATAAAGTTTCCCAAGTTCCAAACAGATCTTCTACATAATTTTCTTCATAATCTTGAGAAACTTTTTCTATTGGTTTAAAGTTTTCGTTAAGTTCAATGTATTCATATTTTTCGCCTTCAGAGTCAAATCTAGAGAATACTGTTTGAAGTATTGATAGTAAAAATCTTAATATTGCAAATTCCTGTGTCTTCGTATCACAAGCAAGTGAAACATAATTTTGTGAATTTTCAAATAATTCTTTTAAATTAACTTTCTTTACTTCACCTGAATTGTCTAAAAGTACGGGAATCCAATCCTCATCAATTAAATTATATCTTGCCATTTTTCACAACCTTTCACAAAGTAGTCCATACTTATTGTCATAATGTAGTTTAAATCCATTTAGTATGAACTCACCATTTTCATCAAAAATTATTCCCAGGCTTCCTTTAAGCCAATTTTCATCTTGCCAACTTCTGAGATGCTTTAAATTATATTCTTCCAATTCTTTAATTGTCTTATCAATAATATATGGCTTCGATAATGATTGTGGCAATCTCAATGTATTTTTAGCCAGCTCTTTAGAAATGTTCGCCATGTCTATTTCTCCAGAAATATCTTCACATCCATCAAAAAATCCATAACCATCTCCAATTTTTTTAACAGCTATCACCTCAATCGTTTCTTCTATATCCCTAACTTGTGCAGCAACCTTTACCTCTGACTTCAAATTATCTTCAATTTGTGATGTACTTAGCCATCCAATCAGAGAATTTGATCTAAATTTACTTATTAAATGCTTTGGATTTTGCAACATATATGCGTGAGTTTTTTCTTCCTTCTCATTTTGCAATGCGTCGTAAGACTTTTTAAATCCATAATATTTTTCGTTTAAGGTATCACTTCCAAAGTCAATTTCATTTTCTGCATATACTTTTTGCACGAGAGGTGAAATATCATTTGGTAGATTTATTTTATCTGGTAGAAAATACTGTGTCCTTGCAAGTAAATATTCTCCGTATACTGAACTAGATCCCTTTTCAAATTCTAATTTATCACTTGTTCCAAGAACATATAGGGTTGGCATCTTTAATTTTTCTGGCCTATTTTCTCTTTTATGTCTGTGAAGTCTACCTATTCTTTGTATCAAAAGGTCAATGGGCGCAAGGTCTGATATTAAAACATCAAAGTCTATGTCAAGAGATTGTTCAATTACTTGTGTACCGATAATTATTTTAAATTTTGGTCTTTGTCCCTCTTTTCCTATTAAATTTAATAGCTCTTCTTCTTTTTTTGCCCTACCTGTATCGATGAATCTTGAATGTAGTAGAAATATATTTTCATCTCCAAATTTTTCTGCCAAGGACTTTGAAATCTCTTGTGCTTTTTTTACCGTGTTTACAACGATTCCGATTATCCCTTTATCTTGAGACAAGTCTGACACTAAATTTTCTAAATTTTCAGATTCTTCTAATACTATTTTTACATCTTTACCATCTTCTTTTTGAAATTCTTGGAACTGTTTTATTTCTTCTCCGTCTGTATATGTGACAAGTGGATAAGAATCAGTTTTAAAATCTACATTTTCTTTCTTAACTTTTCCAAATTTTAGTCCCTTGCCAAGAGTATAGCTATGAATTAGCTCCTCTCGTTTTTTATAAGGAAGAGTTGCCGATAGAATTATCACTGGAACATTATAGGCAGCGAGCCATTTAATGGCAGTAAACAAAAATTGTGAGCTGAAGATGTCATAAGCATGTACTTCGTCGATAATTACGACTTTTTTGCTAAATCCCAAATGTCTAAGCATGAGATGTTTTTGCTTAAGACCCATAAGAAGTAATTGATCCACTGTTCCAACGACAAAATCATCAAGGGCTGTTGTCTTTCTTCCTCCAAACCATTCATTTACATAGACATTTGTCCCTCCGTCAATATCAATATTTCTGGCAAGGCTTTCGAATTTATCGTTTAGAGCTGCTTTGCCATGAGCAAGTCTTATTTGTAAGTTTTCTCCATTTTCGTCGGCAACTTTTCCAAGCCAATCGTATAATCGTGGAAAAATTCCGTTGCTCGTCGCTTGAGTCGGTAGTCCAAAATACAAACCGTTTTTGCCGAGTTTACTAGCCATAATTTCTGCACCAACAAGAGCTGCCTCAGTCTTTCCTAGTCCCATTGGAGCTTCGAAAATAAATATTCCAGGGCTTGTGCATTCGTCTATAATCTTTGCAAAATTATATTGTGCCTCGCGCGGTTTATTTATAAAATCAAATCTCTCGGAAAATAGTGTGTCTACATTTAAATTAAGACTAGGAGTCCAATTGTTTGATTTTCTCCAAGCGTTCCAGCCATCTCTATATCTAGAGCTTTTATCTTCTACAGCGCCATCATAAATTGAAATTAGAGGAAAATAATTTTCATTACTTGCAATCCAATCTGCCATAATTAATAGCCCTGCCAAAAGAACTTGTACATTTTGTTTAATGTTAGGAAGGTCCTTCACACTTTCATAATTATTAATTTCAAGCGCCCAATCTAATACCTCTTTATAAATATTCATCCATTTTTCTTTTAAATTTTCTGAATTGTCTTTCACAAAATAATTGCTCGGATAGGTTGAGATATTTTCGTTCACAGTGCTCGATATGTCGACAGGTTTACCATGATGGGCACCTACAATTGATGCTATGTCTTCGTTTACACCAAAATAATTTAAAAGCGCTTCACTTCCTAATGCATGCTTAGTGAATTTTGCATTCTCATCAGTATAGTCTGATAGTTCTGAAAATCCTGTATTTACTATTTTTCCAATAACTATTTCATCTAAATCTTTCGCCGATTCATTAAAAGACTTTCTTGCAGAAAAGGCAGGAATACATTTTCCAAGATCATGGACTGTCGCGATAAATTCGACTAAGTCAACTGGATTTGTGTTGCCACCACTTAATGAGCTTTCAATTAAATTTCTCTGCCCATCATCAAGCCACTGGTTATAAAGCATCTTCATGACAAAACGAGTATCGAGTAAATGTTGTTCTAAAGGCAACCACTTGAGCACTCCGTGATCACTCGATTTTTTCGCCCAAAATTTATTTAATTCCATAGCCATCTCCTAAATGTATTATACAAATTACTACGTTATGATTAATATACAACTATGAGAAAATTATTTCAAGTCTTTTTAGGAAAATGTTTTGTTCTTTCCAAAAGCAATGTATTCGCATGTGTAAATATAGTTTTGCTTCCCCCGCCATGCGGGAACAATAAATAATTTTTAAATGTTATCCAAATCACTACTGGATCACCCTTGCTCAGCAAGAATTATATACATTATATCATTTTCTTTAAAAGTTTATATAAAAAAATAGATAAGCTCGTCACTTATCTACCTTTTCTCTAAAATATTTTTTAAAATAATTATTCATTAATCTTGCCACAAATTTCAAATTCTACTATCTCAACTGGGTTAAATGTTCTAATTAAAAATTTTGAGCCGAGGCCTGAACTTATATAGAGATTAAGTCCGTCTTCTTCGTAATATCCTTTGGAGTATTTGGGAAATATTTCTCCATCGTGATCTATTATTGCTCCAACACCTGGAAGTCTTACTTGTCCGCCGTGAATGTGTCCTGAAAGTGTAAGGTCAAAGCGTGGGAAGATGCCATAAATATAATTTAGCGGATCGTGAATTAATAGTATATTGAATTTAGAGTCATCTAATTCCAAAAAATTAAAATTATTTTTGTAATTAAATCCGTATATTCTTGCGTCTATTTGAGGCTCAAAATAGTTTCCATTAAAAGTTTTTATACCATCTTCATCTAAAACTTTTTTAAATGATGAAAAATATTTATTTTCAAATTCGTGGTTTCCCGTTATAAAATATACTTCGCAGTTAAATATTTTTAAAAACTTTTTTAATTTATCTATCTCTTTTGCAGTCGATGTCCTGTTAATCACATCTCCTGTGATAAAGACAAAATCAGGATTTATTTTTTCTATATCTCGTTTTAATTTTTCCAAGTTAATGAGCGAGTTTAAATGATAATCTGTTATCTGCACAAATTTTATTTTGTCCTTAATTTTGTCAGATTTTATTTTTACTTTTTCTATTTTATAAAATTTATTTTCGTAAATTAGATAGATAAAAATTAATGCGACAAATATAAAAAAATATTTCATTTAAGTTTCCCTAAAAACTCATCCACTTGCTCATAAGTTTTTTTAATATCGCCGCTGTTGTCTATTATTACATCGCTCTTTTTCTTTTTTTCTTCAACAGAAATTTGTGATGAAATTTTTTCTTTCGCATAATCTCTGTCAATATTATCCCTAAGCATAAGTCTTTCGACCTGTGTATCTCTATCCAAATAAACGAGCCAAATTTCGTCAAAGAATAAATTGTTTTCACTATTTATTTCTTCGTTTTCAAAAAGAAGTGGAATGTCGACAAAGATAATTCCATCGTTTCTTTTTATTTCATCGTTAATAAGTTTATAAATCACAGGAAACATTATAGAATTTAATTTTTCCCTCTCGCTATCGTCTTTAAAGATAATTTTTCCAAGTTTATCTCTATCTAGCTCTTTTCCGTTATAAATGTCATCTCCAAAGGCAAGTTTTATTTTATCTATTACTTCTTTTTTTTCGGCAGCGACTCTTGCCATTTTATCTGCATCAATTACTTTTAACCCCTTGTCGGATAAATATTTTGATACTAAAGACTTACCAGTTGCTATTGAACCGGTAAGTCCTATTATTTTTTTATTTTGATTCATAAAGGCTATTTCCCACATTCATATCTACAAATAAATCTACATTAAGCTTTACTGCATTTTCCATAAGTTCTTTCATTATGCTCTTAACTTCTTCCACTTCATCTTCACAAGCGTCGACAACAAGTTCGTCGTGAATTTGAATAATTAGCTTTGATTTTAGATTTCTCTTTTTAAGTTCGTTATAGACTTTAACCATGGCGATTTTAATTATATCTGCAGCTGATCCTTGAATTGGAGTATTTAGTGCAACCCTTTCTCCAAAAGATCTGATGTTAAAGTTTTTGGCTTTAAGTTCTGGAATGTATCTTCTTCTATTTAAAATAGTTTTAACATATCCCATCTCTTTTCCCGTTTCGATTTCACTCTTCATATAATTTTTTATTCCAACGAAGTGCTCCAAATAGTTGTCGATATATTCTTTTGCTTCTTTTCGAGGTATATTTAGGTTTTGAGATAATCCATAATCGCTTATGCCATAGATTATTCCAAAGTTAACTGCCTTGGCATCAGACCTTTGTCTTGACGATACTTCGTCAAAATCCACATGAAAAACTTCTGATGCAGTTTTTCTGTGAATGTCTAGTCCGTCTGCGAAAGCTTTAAGCATTTCTTTATCTTCTGCAAGCGCAGCAAGTATCCTAAGCTCAATTTGTGAATAGTCTGCATCGACTAAAACAGAATTAGGTGATGCTAAAAAGGCTTTTCTGATTAGCCTTCCCTCTTCTGTTCTTATTGGAATATTTTGAAGATTTGGATCAGTTGATGAAATTCTTCCCGTTGCCGTAACAGTTTGATTAAATCTTGAGTGAATTCTATTTGTCTTTGGATTTATCACAGCTTTTAGCCCGTCGATATATGTGCTTTTTAATTTTGCAAGCTTTCTGTATTCCAAAACATGAGAGATAATATCGTCCTCTCCCTTTAGTTTTTCAAGAATATCTGCAGAAGTTGAATAGCCTGTCTTTGTTTTTTTAATTACTGGATAGTCCATCTTTTCAAATAAAATCACACCGAGCTGCTTTGGTGAATTTATATTAAATTCTTCACCAGCATCTTCATAAATTAGTTTTTCTAAATTTAAAATCTTGTCGCTAATTTGTTCGTCGATTTCATCGAGAACTGCCACATCAGTGTTTATTCCAGTGTATTCCATTGATGCCAAAACTTCTACAAGCGGTAGTTCAACATATCTATACAGAGAAATCATATCCTCTTCTTCTATTTTTTTAATTTGAAGATCTTTTAACTTGTAGCTTACATTTAACATAAAGGTAAAGTAATTAAACAGCTCATCCTTGTCTATTTCAGAATATTTTTTCTTCTTTACACCTTTTCCAAGTAGCTCTTCTTCGTCCTTATAGTCCCTATCTAAATACACATGAGAAAGTTTATTTATGCTGTAATCAGATTGTGTTGAGTTTAGAATATATTCTGCAATTGAAGGGTCGTGTACATAATTTTTTAAATCTATATTACTGTTAATTAAAATTATTATGTCTTCTTTTAAATCGTAACCAATTTTTTCTATATCTTTATCTTCAAAGATATCTTTTAATTTTTCTAGGATTTCTTTTGAATATTCCAAGAAATAAACTGCATCGTCTCCCGGTTTTATCGCAATATAAATTGGATCTATATCTTCATAAATTTTGCCATCAGTTATGAATTTAAATGCGAAGGATTTTTTATCTTTAATTTTTGAAATTACAGTGTCAATATCTATATTATCGTCAAATTCTAAATTTCCTATGTCGATTTTTTCAGTTTTTTCTTTCCTATATTCTTCTGGAAGCCTATCAAGTAGTGAATTAAATTCAAACTCGCGATACATTTTAGAAAGAGATTCATAATCGTATTCTTCCACTTTAAAATCGTCAAGGCTCTCATCTAGTGGTACATTTTTAACTATTGTGCCGAGCTTTTTACTCATAAAGGCAGAAGTCTTTCCATCTTCTAACTTTTCCTTTGCTTTTTTTGCAGTAATTTCGTCAATATTGTCATATAAATTCTCAAGCGTTCCAAATTCCTTTACGTATTTTAAACCTGTCTTTTCGCCAATTCCATATACTCCAGGAATATTATCGGAGCTATCGCCCATTAGTGCTTTTAAATCTATAAATTGTTTTGGCTCAATTCCGTAGTCTTCCATTAAGCTCTCTTCAGTAATTATATCCATCTCTGTAATGCCCTTGCGAGTTAGAAGGACTCTTGTCTTGTCATTTACAAGTTGGAAATAGTCCTTATCTCCAGTAAGTAAATAAGACTCAAAACCTTCCTCTGATGCAATAGAAGATAGAGTTCCTGCAATGTCGTCGGCTTCATAGACTGGAGACTCCAATATTTTAATATTCATGTGTTTTAAAATATCGCGAACTAGAGGAAATTGTTGCTCAAGTTCATTTGGAGTTTTTTGTCTCGTACCCTTGTAATCTTTATAAAGGTCAGTCCTAAAAGTCTTTCCCTTCATGTCGAAGCATACGGCGATGTGAGTCGGCTTAATTTTTTCGATTGCATTCTCAAGCATCATCACAAAGCCATAAATTGCATTTGTGTAAAGACCCTTTTTGGTTTTTAAAAGTGGCAGAGCGTAAAAAGCTCTAAAGAACAATGAACTTCCATCTATAATTAAAAATTTATTTTCCATAAGTACCCCCTATCCCTATTATAGCAGAGATTTTGTCGCAAAAAAATAAAAGGGGCAATGCCCCCAATATTTCAACAAATTATTTATATAACTTACCCTTATAATTAATTATTCCACCATCAAGGCTTATTGCATTAAATCCAAAGGCATTTAAAAATCCTGCTGCCATTCTTGATCTCGCTCCACTCCTGCAAAGTAGATAAATTTCTCTATCCTTTGGAAGTTCAGATATTTTTGTCTGAAGCTTCATCATCGGAATGTTAATAGCATCTTTCATAGTGCCTGTGTCTTTAATTTCGTTTTCTTCCCTAATGTCAATAATATAGGGATTATCTATTTTATCTATCTCGTTTACATCTATTTCTTTACTCATACATACCTCAAAAAAAGAGCCCCCAAAGGACTCTTAATTAATTATTTTACAGCAATTGCTTCGATTTCGATTAGAGCATCTTTTGGAAGTTTTGCAACTTCAACGCAAGATCTTGCTGGTTTGTGACTGTCAAAATATTTTCCATAAATTTCGTTAACTTTACCAAAGTCGTTCATGTCGTCTAAGAAAATATTAACTTTTATAACTTTTTCTAAGCTTGATCCAGCATTTTCAAGAATTGCTTTAACATTTTCAAGTGATCTTTCAGTAGCTTTTTCGATGCTTTCTGAAACAAGTTCGCCAGTTTCTGGAACTAGTGGAATTTGTCCTGAAGTAAAGATAAGTCCTTCTACTTCAATTGCTTGTGAATATGGTCCTACAGCTGCAGGAGCTTTGTCTGTGTGTAATGTTTTTAACATTAATCTTCCTCCTTTAATTCATATTCGTCTTCATCTTTTGTCCACAGTCTTTCGAGATTATAATATTCTCTCTCATCCTTGTGGAATACATGTACTATTATATCACCAAAATCTAACAAAATCCATCTGCTAGAATTCTTACCTTCAGTATTTTCTAATTCATAACCTTCTTTTGCCATCTTGTCTTCAATTTCGTCTGCAAGAGCAGAAACTTGAGTAGATGAGTTACCACTTACGATTACAAAATAATCAGCAATAGAAGTCATACCCTTGATATCAAGTACCTTAATATCAATTCCCTTTTTCGACTCACAGGAGTCAACGATAATATCTAACTTTTTGTTATCCATTGTTCACCTCTTATTTGAAACCTGCATTAACTAACACAACATCTGCTTCGTTCTCGTTCATAATATAGTAGGATACTCCACCCTTATATTTCGGATATCCCGGCAAAGTACTTGTCTTAATATTCTCACTAGTCATATTCTTCATGCTAAAGGCTAGCTTCATAAGTTCTTTTGCCGACATATTATTTTCACTGTAATTTACATAGGCACTCATTAACTTTGGTGTCTTTAAAATAATTTTAGGATCTTTTATCTTAGAAAACATGGCACTCATAAATTGTTGCTGTGCTTCAACTCTTCCAAGATCTGCGTTGGCATAGCCTTTTCTAAATCTTAAAAATCCAACTGCATCATGTCCATTTAAATTTCTTCTTCCCTGGTCAATATCAATGTGAAGTGGCGGATCTGCTGTCGGATCGTCATACTTCATATCTATTGGAACATCAACAGTAATTCCACCTAGAGCGTCGACAACGGCCTCTACAAACCTATAATCAATAGTTATGTAGTGATTTATATTTGTGCCGAGCAAATTGTTTACTGTATCAAGAGTAAGTTCAGTTCCTCCGTATTTAAATGAGTGATTTATCTTTTGGTTTTTGTAGCCCTTAATTGCAGTGTAAGTATCTCTTGGAATAGAAATAATATTTACAGAAGAATCTTTAGGATTTACATTTACAATCATTATTGTATCAGATCTAGCATTATCTGCATTTTTTGCATCTAAAGAGTCAACTCCAAGGAGTAAAAATTGTAGTCCTTCGCCATTAGTGTTTAACTTTTCTGAGTCTTTTTCGTCGAAGAAATAAAAATAAGCTGCCACGAGCCCAAGGCCTAAGATTAGGATTACGAGAATAGTGCTCAGAAAGGCCTTAAAAAAAGATTTCAATTAACCATCTCCCTATAGAAATTTCTAGCATAAAGAGTTTCAGGTACAATGTAAATATTCTTTTCTGCTAGCATTTTTATGGTGCTGTTTAGAGAAAAATACATGGCCTCATCTAAATCTTTGTAAGAAAGCTCCCTGAGTTTAATAACTCCATCAAAGTTTCTCATTGGCTCGATGCTATCTGCTAAAAAAATAATTTTTTCTAAGCTAGACATATTTTCTCTTCCTGTAGTGTGATATTTTATTGCATTTAATATATCTTCATCATGAACATTATATAGCTTTTCAGCAAAGAGACTGCCAAGGTATGAATGGATAATTTGTGGTGCCTTTTCAAAATCACCTTCTACCTTTAATCCATTCTCCTGAGCTTCTTCTTTTAATAAATTGACGTCTCTAATTTTTGCACAATCATGTAAAAGTCCTGCAACAGCCGCTTTGTCTTCATCTACAGAATAAATTTTAGCAAGCTCTATTGCAGTGTCCTTAACCCTTAAAGTGTGCAGAAATCTTTTTTCACCAATTCTATCTTTAATTTCATCACTATATTTTAAAATATCTTCAATCATTTATATAAATTATTCTCCTCAATATATTCAATAACTTCACTTGGCAAAAGATATTTCACAGACTTTCCTTCGCCTATTCTTTGTCTAAGATCAGTTGAAGAAATTTCTAGCTGAGGAGTATGAACTATCTTAATGTTAGTGTCAAAATTTTCTTGTAAATAAGATATTTCTGCATTAATTTTAGAAATATCAATGTATTTTGGTCTAAGTGCCACCACAAAGTCAATTTCCTTTGAAAGCTCTCCAAATAATTTCCAAGTTCTCAGTTGAAACAAAGTGTCAAGCCCTATTAAAAAATAAAGCTTCACATCTTTTAAAATTAATTTTAATTCCTTTATTGTATCAACGGTATAGGATAATTTTTCTCTCTTTGTCTCAATATCAGTAACTTCAAACTTATCATTTGAAGAAATGGCACGTTTTACCATATTGTATCTATCAATTGCTGAAATCTTTAAATCCTTGTGGGGCGGATTGCCCGTTGGAATAAAAATTACCTTATCGAGATTCATCTCTTCTCTGAGATACTCTGCAATCATAAGATGCCCCGAATGAATTGGATTAAAAGTTCCACCAAAAATTCCGTATTTTTCCATTACAATTCTATTTGTTTATTTTCTTTTGATTCTCTATAAATAGTTAATTTACTTCCAATCATTTGGACAAACTCAGCATTTGTCTTTTCCATGATTTCATCTACGATTTCTTCAACATCAACAGGACTATTTTGAAGAACTTTTATTTTGACAAGTTCGTGATCTTCTAAGAGTTTATCAAGTTGAGTTAAAAATCCCTCATTTACTCCGTCTTTTCCTACCTGAATAAGTGGATTTCTTGTGTTTGCAAGTCCTTTTAAAAAAGATCTTTGTTTACCAGTTAACATATATTCTCCTATTCAAAAAATTCAAATTCATATCCGCCAATAAATACTGACTCACCTTCACCCACTCCAAGCTCTTCAAGCTTAAGAACGACATTGTTCTTTCTTAAGTTCTCTTGGAAATATCTAAGTGACTCAATATCTTCAAAGTTAGTTGAGCGAAGAAGTTTATCGATATAAGGACCATCGACAATAAATCTGCCAGTTTCCTTTTCCTTATAAACATTTATACCTTCTTCTCTTTCCTCTACAACTTCAACATACTCTTCGTCGTAAGTTTCGTATTCATTGTCTTGATATTTTTTAAGATTTTCATAAGTTAATTTCATGAGCTTGTCAATATTTTCTGTTGTCGCGCACGACCCTGCTATAATTTCGTAGTCGCCTCCAAGTTCATCAGTTAGTCTCTTTAGATTTTCTTCGGCACCTGGAATGTCGATTTTATTTGCAAAAATTATCTGTCTCTTCTTAGATAATCTTTCATTGTAGCTTACAAGTTCATTATTAATCTTGTAAAAATCTTCAACAGGATCTCTTCCTTCAGATCCTGAAACATCAATTACATGGATTAAAATTCCAGTTCTCTCGATGTGTTTTAAAAATTCATCTCCTAGTCCAATTCCATCAGATGCACCTTCAATAAGTCCAGGAATATCTGCAATTACAAAGGACTCCCCTTCATCTATCTTCACTACCCCAAGGTTTGGAGACAGAGTAGTAAAGTGATAATTTGCAATTTTAGGTCTTGCACTTGTTACAATAGATAGAAGTGTGGACTTTCCAACATTTGGAAAACCAACAAGTCCAACATCGGCAATAAGTTTAAGCTCTAAAATAATTTCTCTTTCTTCTCCACGATTTCCAGCTTGAGCAAAGGTAGGAGCTTGTCTAGTAGAAGTTTTAAATCTGGCATTTCCCATGCCACCTTTTCCACCTTTGCAGACAACTACTTCCATGCCATCTTCTTTTAAATCGTAAAGAACTCCGCCAGTTTTTTCATCTCGAATTAGAGTTCCAACAGGAACTTTTAAAACTGTATCTTTTCCATCTTTTCCAAATTTTAATTTGCTCATGCCATTTTCGCCATTTTCAGCTTTATATTCTCTCTTGTAGCGAAAATCCATTAGCGTGTGAAGGCCACTGTCAGTCTTAATAATAATATCTCCACCGCGACCTCCGTCTCCACCTGCAGGACCACCGGCAGGTTCAAATTTTTCTCTTCTCCAAGCAACCGCGCCATCGCCGCCATTGCCCGCTTTTAATTTAATATTTGCTATATCAATAAACATAATAACCTCACATTTTCTAAAATTATATCATAAATATGTGTTAAAAACTTGATCCTTCTGTGAGTTAAATAAAATTATTGTGATTATTTTATAAAAACAAAAAGCAAGGTTACCCTTGCTTTTAAATGTCTTATGCTAATTCAGCTTTTTCTTCAACAACTACGTTAGCGAATTTCTTTCCGCCTTTACCTTTAGTTGTAAATCTTACGATTCCATCTGCAGTAGCAAATAATGTATCGTCGTTACCACGCATTACATTTTCGCCTGGATGGATTTTAGTTCCTCTTTGTCTAACTAGGATATTTCCTGCTAGAACAAATTGACCATCGCCTCTCTTAACGCCAAGTCTTTTAGCATTTGAGTCACGGCCGTTCTTTGAAGAACCTGCTCCTTTTTTAGAAGAAAAAAGCAATAAATCAAATTTTATCATTCTGCACCTCCACAACCTTTAGTGTTAAATACTGTGGGTATTGCGACCTTATAAGTTCAATCCCCTTAATCATAAATTCAAAGCAAGTTTGAACATCATTTCTATTAAATACATTTTTATCTAGAATTTCAATTTCTAGATATCCGTCATCTTGTACATCCCTAATCTCGTCCTCAGGAATATTTAACTTGTCAATTAAAGTAAAATAAAGAGTTTGACTGAGAGTTGAGATGCTTGCACAGACATAGTTTTCCAAATCGCCTTCAGAAGCATGTCCGTCAAATATGAATCCCTTGTAGTAGTTTCCTATTTTAAAGATAGAAATTTTTGTCATACTGCTACATCAGAAATTTCAACTAAAGTATATGGTTGACGGTGTCCTTTTTTTGTTCTTTCGTTTTTCTTAGATTTATATTTGTAAACAATAACTTTTTTGTTTTTGCCTTGAGCTAAAACTTTACCGTTTACTTTTGCACCTTCTACATATGGAGCTCCAACTTTTGGAGTATCACCAGATACAAAAAGTACTTTGTCGAAAGTAACTGTTTCACCTTCGTTAACATCTAATTTTTCGATTTTGATTTTGCTTCCAGCTTCAACAACGTATTGTTTTCCACCAGTTTCGATAATTGCGTACATTGTAGCACCTCCTCATTACAAGACTCGCCATCATAGGCAGTAAACTTTAAGACCTAATCTGAGCGGTTACAGTTAATTATAATACCATAAAATCCCAACAAATGCAATTTATTTGATGCAATTTATTGGGATAATTTAAATAATTTTTTTAATTTAAAAGTACAATTACTTATATTTATTTTATCACATAAAATTATTAAAAGATATAATTATATACCTTCTCATCACTTGTTCTATGTAAAAAAGATGCACCCTTTAAGATGCATCTGTAAATCTTTTTTATTCTGTTATTGTTTTATTTTCTACTTCTTCTTTAAGATCTTTAACGAAGTCTTCGAATACTACGTCCTTAACTTCTTCTCCTGATCTCTTTCTAACTGAAAGCTTTCCTGATTCAACTTCTTGTTCACCAATTACTAACATGTAATTAATTTTCTTAAGTTGAGCATCACGAATCTTCTTGCCAACTTTTTCTGCTCTTGAGTCAAGTTCTACTCTAAATCCTTCTTTTGTGAATTTATCTTTAAGATCTTTAGCAAAGTCGTTAAATTTATCAGATACAGGAATAATTGAAATTTGAACAGGAGCAAGCCATAGTGGGAACTTACCTGCAAAGTGTTCGATTAAGATACCCATAAATCTTTCAACTGATCCAAGAAGTGCTCTGTGAAGCATTACTGGTCTTTCTTTTTCGCCATTTTCGTTGATATAAGTTAAATCAAAGTTTTCTGGCATTTGGAAGTCAAGTTGAATAGTTCCACATTGCCAAGTTCTTCCAATTGCATCTTCTAGGTGGAAGTCAATCTTTGGACCATAGAAAGCTCCGTCACCTTCGTTAATTACATATGGGATTCCCTTTTCTTCTAGAGCTTCTTTAAGAGAATTTTCTGCAAGTTCCCAAGATTCTAAGTCTCCCATGTAGTCGTCTGGACGAGTAGAAAGTTCAATGCTGTATTTGAATCCGAAAGTGCTATATAGATAATCTGCAAGTTCAATCATCTTAAATACTTCGTCTTTAACTTGACTAAATAAGCAGTATACGTGAGCATCGTCTTGAGTGAATGCTCTTACTCTAAATAGTCCGTGAAGTGCACCTGAAAGTTCGTGTCTGTGTACTAGACCAAATTCAGCAAGTCTTAGAGGAAGATCTCTGTATGAATGTGGTTCTGATGAGTATACTAGTACAGAACCTGGGCAGTTCATTGGTTTTACTGCATAATCAGCATCATCAATTTTTGTGAAGTACATATTCTCTTTGTAGTGATCCCAGTGACCTGATCTGTGCCACAATTCTTCATTTAAGATGATTGGAGTTTGAATTTCGCCATATCCATTTTCTTCTAGGACTCCTCTCCACCAGTTTAATAAATTATTTCTTAAAATCATTCCCTTAGGATGGAAGAATGGGAATCCTGGACCTTCTTCATGGATTGTGAAAAGATCAAGTTCTTTACCAATTTTTCTGTGGTCTCTCTTTTCTGCTTCTTCTCTTCTTTCGATGTATTCATCTAATTGTTTTTGTTTTTCAAAAGCAATACCGTAGATTCTTTGAAGCATTTTGTTGTCTGAGTCGCCTCTCCAATATGCACCAGCAATTGAAAGAAGTTTTACAGATTTAATTGATTTAGTTGAAGTTAGGTGTGGTCCCTTGCAAAGATCAACGAAGTCTCCCATTTTGTAAATAGTAATTTTTTCATCTTCTGGAAGATCATTAATAAGTTCAATTTTATATGATTGATCTTTTTCTTCAAACATTTTTATTGCTTCGTCTCTTGATATTTCAATTCTCTCAACTGCTAAATCTTTTTTAGCAAGTTCTTTCATTTTATCTTCAATTGCTTTAAAATCTTCTTCTACGAATTTGTGCTCAGAATCTAGATCGTAATAAAATCCTGTTTCGATTGCAGGTCCAATTGCAAATTTTGTACCTGGGAATAGCTCCTGAATTGCATATGCCATTAAGTGAGAAGCTGTGTGCCAAAAGATTTGTTTTCCTTCTTTGTCTTCAAACTTAACAACTTTAAAGTCACAATCTTCGTTAATTACATCTTCGTTTCCAAGAATTTCTCCATTTACAACTGCTCCAACAGAAGCCCTCAAAAGTCCCATTGAAATATCTGAAGTAACCTTAGAAACTTTTACTCCCTTTTCATACTCTTTTTCTGATCCATCTGGTAATCTAATAATCATTTTTTCCTCCTAAAAAATTTTACAATAAAAAAAGTCTACCATCCCAAAGGACGATAGACCGTGGTTCCACCTTAATTAAACTCAAAAGACTTAACGCGCCTGACGCTGTAGTTTGCTACAGAACTCCGAGTTAGTTTTCAAAATAATGAAATTAGAAATTTTCAGCAACCATTTCCTCTCTAAAAATTTCACCAAATTTACTCTTCTCTTCAAAGTCGTTTTTTAAAATTATCATTATGATATCACAAAGTATAAAAACTTGCAATACACTAGGTTTTATTTAAATAAATAAAATTGAGCCGTAATCTTCAATTGGATTACTGCTAAGTACATTTAATTTATAATCATATTTATTTAGAATTTCTTGAAGCGCACTCTTAGAATCATAATCTCGAAGCTCTCCTGTCAAGAATACTTCTCTAGAGAGGCTGCCACTGCTTCCACCAATAAAACCATAATCAAAATTTTTAAGTTTTATATTTTTAAAATTAATTTTATATATTGGAAGTGTGTCTTTTAAACTACTGTATATGCCATCATCAGATGTAACTAAAAAATCACAAGTAACAAGCGTTGAACATTTACTGTAGCCTTGCCTTACGCAGATAATATTATACCCATTATTTTTGTAATAACTCAAAATTTTTTCATCAGTATAATTTATATTATGAATAAAGTAATTTTTAAAGGTAAAACAATTTAATGCTACATCACCTGGATATTTTTTCTCCAAAGGTTTTGACGTTGGAATAACATTTCTATCTTTAAATATTTCTTTATAATAACTGAAGTTATCCCTGTCGCAAACTATATCTTTATTGGGAAGCACGTGAACTAACATATCTGGATGCGCCCTTAGGCCCTCTAAAAGATTTTTATTTTCTGTAGTTTTTACGATTTTTCCATATTTATTTAAAATATTTATGCTTTCACTTGGCATGTCCTTATTTATTAAAACATATTTCATTTTGTCATCTCATAAATAATAATTGATGCGGCGACATTGGCATTTAGTGAATCGACTTTTTCGCTAATAGGTATATTTATGGACATGCTTGCATTTTCCATCAAATAATCGCTTACGCCTTTTGCTTCATTTCCAATTATCACAATGTCTTTATCCTTAAATTCGTAATCTCTAATGCTCACTGACTCTACAATAGAAGTTGAAATCAAATTAAAACCAAGTTCAACTAATTTTTCCTTATCCATTTTATAAATTGGGAGTCTAAATATTGAAGACATTGATGAGCGAACAGTCTTTGGATTGTAAAGGTCGCAACAATTTGGTGAAAGAATTATTCCATCAAGTCCAAAGGCATCTGCCGATCTAATCATGCCACCTAAGTTGCCAGGTTCTCTTACATCATCAAGGTATAGATACTTGCCAGACTTCTCGTGAAACTCTCTATCTAAGTGTTCATAATATGCAATTATCCCCTGTGGCGTCACTGCATCGCTTATTTGATTAAACAAGTTATCCTGAAAAATATAAATTTTTTCTTCGTCAAAGTTTTTTATGATTTCTTTAAACTTATTTTCCTTGTAGACAGTTTCAGAAAGTGCAATATATCTTGGAACAAATCCTTCTGCTTCAACAATTACTACAGGCTTTTCAACCATAAAAAGTTTATCTTCTTCGCGATATTTTTTATTTTTTAATTTTTTTAAGTACTTAAAAATTTCGTTATTTTTACTCGTTATTATCAATTCATCACCTATTAAAAAAAGCCCAATCGGGCTTTTAATTATTTAAAAAATTTATTTTTATCTTTGAGATACTCTTTTATATCAATAACTTCTCCATCTTCCATAATTATCTTGAAAGAATAGTCATAGACATAAGCAGCTGAAAGTCCAAGTAAAGAAGCAGGAAGTGCAAGAGCAATACCTATTGCAGAAGTTGTCAAAGATAGAGATAGAACTGTCTCGTCATCTTTTTCAACAAGAAGTCTTCTGGCATTTCCCTTTCTCCAAATTTCTTTAACAGCATCGATAATTTCTTCCATGTATGCAGTAAATTCTTCGAAATAATCTTTTGAATCTTTCTTTTTGTCTTCTTCATCTTCAATTATAACTTCAGCTTCTACAGTATCAGAGCTATCTTTTTGATTTCCTTTTATCATTTCAATTGCAACGTCTACATCGCCATCAGAATCTAGTAGAGCCTTGCGCACAATCTCATAACTTGCTCCAGTAACATTTATAACATAATCAATTTTTTCCATACTAATCATAGTATCACCTCGAGTTATTTTTACCCACTAGCCAACAAATTATTCGTTACTTGTAAGCTTATTCATCATTTCGTCAGTGCCTAGAAGAGTGATAATGTCACCTTTTTTGAAACGAAAGTCTGCAGATGGATTTACATGAGTGTCGTGATCTCTATTAACCATCAAAACTAAAAGTCCATAATGTTTTTTATAATCTATATCGGAAATAGTGCTGCCAATTATATTTTCTGGAACTTCCATATCAAATATTTTATATCCATTAGAAAATTCATAGGAATCAATTAAGTTTTTATTTGATAAATTATCGGCAAGTCTTCTTCCAATGTCCATTTCTGGATACACAATTCTATCTGCTCCAACTTTTAAAAGTATTTTTGCAGCTCTCGTTGAAGGAGCCTTTGCAATAATTTTTTTAATTCCAGCTTCTTTTGCAGCAAGAACTGCCATTACAGCAGCCATAAGATTTTCTGCAATACCTATAACTGCCACATCATAATTTGAAAGCCCAAGCTCTGTTGTCGCGTTTTCATCTTCTACATCGCAGACAATGGCATCTGTTACAAATGGTGCAATATTGTCCACCTTTTCTGGATTAATATCACATGCGACTACTTCGTTATCTAGTTCATATAATCTTCTTGCAACTGCGGAACCAAATCTTCCACAGCCAAATACTATAAATGTTCTCATTTTCTACCCCACTATTATTTTTCCGTGTGAATATTGTGTATGTTTTTTTGACTTCCTATTTATAAGAGCAATTGCAAGAGTAGCCGGTCCAACTCTTCCAATAAACATAAGGCAAATTAATATTAGCTTAGAAAGTCCTCTTAAACTTGCTGTAATTCCTCTACTAACTCCAACTGTACCAAATGCTGAGACAGTTTCATATAAAATATCTAGATATGCAAAATTGCCATCCTCAATAATAGTAAGACCCATTGAAGATAGAATTACAAGTATAGATGCCAAGAAAAATATACATATAGATTTTAACAAAGTATCTATTGGAATTGTCTTGTGAAAAATTTCAGTATTTTCATCTCCTCGAAGAAGTGAAATAGTTGAAAATAATAAGACACCAAATGTTGTAGTTTTAATTCCTCCTCCAGTTGAAGCAGGACTTGCACCTATAAACATAAGAAGTACAGTCAGTACCACGGAACTATCTGAAATCTTTGAAATATCTATTGAATTAAATCCCGCAGTTCTGGAAGATACTGACATAAAAAACGAAGCCAGTGTCTTGCCAAAGAGATTTAACCCTTCCATAGCCTCACTATCGTACTCTAGAACCAAAAAACCTAAAGTTCCCACAACTGTGAGGACAATTGAAATACTTATTGCAACTTTAGAGTGAAGCATTAAATTTTTAAATCTTTTCTTTTCAATAACATCTAAACATACTGTAAATCCAAGCCCTCCTATTATAATTAGAGCGGCAATAGTAAGATTTATAAGCACATTTGATCTGTAATTCATTATGGAATTTCCTATTAAGTCAAAGCCGGCATTACAAAAGGCTGAGATCGAGTGAAAAATAGAAAATAGTATTCCTTTTTTTAATCCAAAGTCAGGAATAAATCTAAAAGATAAAAACAGTGCCCCTGCTAGTTCACAGATTATGGAGAACTTGATAATATAGGTTGCAAGCTTTACAACTCCTGTTATAGTATCAAAACTTATCTGCTCTCTTATAATCATCCTTTGAGTAAGTCCAATTTTTTTATTGAGGACTATTGAGATTAACGATAAAAATATCATCGTTCCCAAACCGCCAATTTGTATAAGTGCAATTATTACAACTTTTCCAAAAACAGTCCAGTGAGCTGCAGTATTTACGACTATAAGTCCAGTTACACAAGTTGCTGATGTTGCAGTAAAAAGTGCATTTAAAACTCCAACACTTTTACCATCATTAGATGCGATTGGAAGACTTAATAAGAATGTTCCAAATAATATTACTAAAAAGAATGATATAACTATAACTAGAGGCGGATTTTTTTTAATTTTTTTTATGAATAATTCAAAAATTTCCATTTTAATCCTTTATAAAACAAATAAAGCCCCCATAGGGAGCTTTTTATTATTGTGCTTTCGCAATCTCAACTAGTTTTGCAAAACCCTCAGGATCGTTTATAGCCATTTCTGATAGCATCTTTCTGTTAATATCAACATTTGCTTTTTTTAGTCCATTAATAAATTTAGAATAGCTCATTCCGTTAATCCTTGCAGCTGCGTTTATTCTTGTAATCCATAATTTTCTAAAGTCTCTTTTTCTTTGTTTTCTACCAATATATTGATAGCTTAAAGACTTCATAACAGCTTGGTTAGCTGGTCTATATAATTTTGATTTAGCTCCAAAGTAGCCTTTAGCTTGCTTTAAAATAGCATTGTGCTTTTTTCTTGTGTTCATTCCTCTTTTAACTCTTGCCATCTATATCCCTCCCCATTATGGAATCATGTGATCGATTCTATTTTGATCAGCTTTTGACACAATTGCGCCTTTTCTTAATTTTCTCTTTCTCTTAGAAGTTTTCTTTCCTGTTAAGTGACCTTTGTATGCATAAAATCTTCTTAGCTTTCCGCTTCCAGTTCTCTTAAATCTCTTAGCAGAAGCTCTATGAGTTTTCATCTTTGCCATAAAATCCTCCTCGTTCTCACTCTTTATCTTTATCTGTTTTTTCTGAAAGGAACATTACCATACTTCTTCCTTCCATTTTCGGTTTTTTGTCCACAACTCCGTACTCAGAAACTAAATCCGCAAATTTATCAAGAACTTCTCGACCAAGTTCAGTATGACCCATTTCTCTTCCTCTAAATCTAACTGATACCTTTATTCTGTCACCATTTTTTAAGAACTGAATACCTTGTTTAGCTTTTGTTTGTAAATCATGATCTTCAATATTTGGAGTAAATCTAAGTTCCTTAATATTGATAGTTTTTTGTTTTTTCTTAGCTTCCTTCTCTTTTTTCTCCATGTCATATTTATATTTGCCATAATCCATAATACGACATACTGGTGGCTTTGCATTTGGAGCAACTTTGACTAGGTCTAGTTTTTTAGATGCAGCCATATCAATAGCTTGATTAGTATTTACAATTCCTACTTGATTGCCTTCTTCGTCTACTAATCTAACTTCCCTTTCTCGAATTTCTTCATTAATTTGTAGTTCTTTAATTTCTAAGCACCTCCATAAATAAAAAAGCGGACACCAAAAAGATGCCCGCAAAATCATCATAATTCTAATATAACCTTACTAACTCTAGTTGCAAGGTGAGAAGCGGACTTCTTCTTAAACACGCATATTATTATATGATACGATAACATATTTGTCAAGTTATGATGAAAAATTTTTAAAATTATAAATTCTCTTCAAGTTCTGATTTTATTTTTTGATATAACAAATCTATTGCAACTTTATTTTTTCCGCCTTCAGGAATTATTATATCTGCATATCTCTTAGATGGCTCAACGAATTGAAGGTGAGCTGGCCTTACTGTTGTCATATACTGCATTATTACAGAATCAAGGGATCTTCCTCTCTCCTTAATATCTCTAAGTATCCTTCTAATGATTCTAACATCGGAGTCAGTATCCACAAAAACTTTAATGTCCATTAAGTCTCTTAGTTCTTCTTCATTGAAAATTAAAATTCCTTCAAGGATTACAACTTCCTTCGGTTCAATTAATTCTGTGTCCTTTTTTCTGTTGTGCTCTGAAAAATCATAAATTGGTTTTTCTATTGCCTTGCCATCTTTTAAATCTTTGATTTGACTTACAAGCAGATCATTATCAAAGGCAAAAGGGTGGTCATAATTAGTTTTAACCCTCTCTTCAAACTCTAAATTTGACTGATCCTTGTAATAGGAGTCTTGTTCTATTATTGACACATTCTCTCTTCCGACCAAATCAACTAATTCTTTTGTTACAGTGCTCTTTCCACTTCCACTGCCACCGCATATCCCAATTATGCAACTCTTACTCTTCATTATTCCTCATCCTCAACATATATCCTGGCTTTACAGGATTATCTACTTTAATCTTAAAAATTTGTTGGGCGTGATTTGCCACTTCTATTTCTCTATCTTTGTCATCTACCATTTTATCAATTTTTTGATTAAAATGCTTTATTCCAGGTCCAAAGATTTCAACTTCATCGCCAACAAATATTCTGTTTCTTTGCTCCACAGTTGCGATTTGTGAGTCTTCATCATAATCTTTAACTATACCTACGAAGTCATATCCTCTGATGTATGAATTAGTTTCATATACTTGTGAATCTTTGCCAGCATTTCCATAGAAAAATCCTGTAGTAAAGTCTCTGTGACTTACTTTTTTAATTTCTTCTAGAAGGTATGGATCATATTTATAATTTTTTGGATCAGCGTAATACGAATCAATTGCCATTCTATATGATCTTATAACTGTTGCAAGATAGTATTCACTCTTTACTCTTCCTTCAATTTTTAAACTTGCAATGCCTGCTTCAATTAGCTCATCAATATGCTCGATCATACACAAATCTTTTGAGTTCATGATGAAAGTTCCCTCTTCATGCTCCTCAATAGGGAAATATTCTCCAGGTCTTTTTTCCTCAACTAAGTGATATTTGTATCTGCAAGGTTGAGCACAATCTCCCATGTTGGCATCTCTACCAGTCATGTAATTTGACAACAGACATCTGCCAGAATAAGACATGCACATTGCGCCGTGAGCAAAAGTTTCTATTTCTATCTCATCACTTACTTCTGAGATAATATTTCGAACTTCATCAAGACTAAGTTCACGCGCCATTACAACTCTTGTAGCACCAAGTGATGCCCAAAACTTAACAGTCTCTACATTTGTAACTGAACCTTGAGTTGATATGTGTATAGGAAAATCAGGCGCAACAGATTTTACTTTCATAAACATACCGGGATCTGCAACGATTAATGCGTCTACTCCTATGTCATATAGGTCTTTAATATAATCTTCCACTCCATACATATCTTTATCGTGTGGAATTATATTTAAAGTTACATGAAGAGTTTTGCCCCTTTCATGTAAATAATCTGCAGCCCATTTTATTTCATCTAAGGTAAAGTTTTTGGATGCCTTTCTAAGTCCAAAACTTTCCCCACCTAAGTATACTGCATCTGCACCATATTCTACTGCTGTCTTTAATTTATTCAAATCTCCTGCTGGAGCTAAAAGTTCAATCTTCTTCATCTTTTTCCCTCACTAATAATACACCGTCTCCAATTGGAACAATTGAAGTTACAAATTCTTCTTCCCTCTTCATATCTTTTAAAAAGGTCCTTAGCCTTTTTACAATCGTCTTTTTTCTTCTTTTTACCAATTCTTGATTGGCTACCATTCCTTTAAATAGTACATTGTCACAGATTATAATACCATTTTTATCCAAGTTTTTTAAAGCTTCATTAAAATATTTTTCATACTGTCCCTTTGCAGCATCAATAAATATTAAATCATACTTTTTATCGCAGTCTAGTAAATAATCATAAGCATCTAATAGATGGACTTTTATTATATCTTCTAGATTTTCATCTTGGATATTTTTCTTTGCAATATCTGCCATCTCTTCCCTAATTTCTACAGTATCAATTAATTCTATTCTCTTAGAAAATTTTGCAAACGAGATTGAAGAGTAACCAATGGCTGTTCCAAGTTCCAAAATTCTCTTTGGTTTAGAAACAGAGATTAAAAATTTAATAAACTCCTCAGTTTCTGGTTCGACTATTGGAACGTGAAACTCGTCTGCATACTTTCTCATCTCTATTAATTTTTCATCTGTATAAATTATATTGTCTCTTATATATTCTTCAATAAAATTATAATTAATATTTGTCATGTCGACCTCTAAAAAAGGGAACTATTTCTAGTTCCCATACTTTAAACTTCCATAATAATTGGTAAAATCATTGGATTTCTCTTCGTATTCTTTATAATAAAAGATCTAAGATCATCTCTGATATCAGATTTTAAACTTGTCCAATCAGATAGTTTTTCTTTAGAACTGTTATCTAAAATATTTTTAACAACTTTTTTGGCATCGTCAATTAAATCTCCAGACTCTCTGACGTACACAAATCCTCTTGAGATAATGTCTGGTCCTGATACAACTTTACCATCGCGAGATATACTTACAACTACAATTATTAAACCATCTTCAGAAAGATGACGTCTATCTCTTAGTACAATGTTTCCTACATCGCCAACTCCAAGTCCGTCGACAAGAATATTTCCTGAAGGCACATCGCCAACGAATTTGGCATCCTTTTGTGAAATCTCAAGTACATTACCATTTTCCATGATAAATATATTGTTCTCATCTATTCCCATTTTATTGGCAATTTGAGCATGCTTCATGAGATGTCTTATTTCACCGTGAGCAGGTATAAAGTACTTTGGTTTAACTAGGCTTAGAAGAAGCTTTAACTCTTCTTGACAAGCGTGACCAGATACGTGAATTTCTGAAAGAGTTTCATAAATTACTTTTGCTCCTCTTTCTAGAAGTCTATTTATAACTTTATTTACTGCCATTTCGTTTCCAGGAATTGGAGTCGCAGATAAAATAACAGCATCATTTGGTGTAAGCTGAATTTTTCTGTGTTCGCCATAGGCAATTCTTGTAAGAGCAGACATTGGTTCTCCTTGTGAACCAGTTGTAATAAGGACAATTTCGTTGTCTTCGTACTTGTCCATATCTCTTATATCGACGAAGGTATCTTTTTTAACTTTAAACTGACCGAGTCTTCTTGCAGTTTCAGTTACATTTACCATGGATCTTCCAGATAAAATTACCTTTCGTCCATACTTTTCTGCTGAATTTATTATTTGTTGAATTCTATGAACATTAGACGCAAAAGTTGCGATAATTATTCTTTGGTCCTGCAAAGTTTGGAAAAGTCTATTAAATGTTTCTCCAACCTTTGATTCACTCATAGTGTAGCCTTCGCGAAGTACGTTTGTACTTTCACCAATCATTGCTATTACACCTTTTGTTCCAATTTCTGCAATTCTTGTAAGATCAATTGGTTTTCCACTAATTGGTGTAAAGTCAACCTTAAAGTCTCCAGAGTGATATACATAACCAAGTGGAGTTTTAATTGCAAGAGAGCAAGCATCTGGAATTGAGTGGTTTACTCTTATCCATTCTACTTCCATCTTTCCAAGCTTTACTACATCTCCTGCTTGAACTACTTTTAATCTATCTTTGCTAAGTCTATGTTCTTTTAATTTATTTTCTAATAAACCAATTGTAAGTCCAGTACCATAAATATCTAAATCTAATTTTTTCATTATATATGGTATTGCCCCAATGTGGTCTTCGTGTCCGTGCGTCAAAACTAGTCCACGGATTTTGTGCTTGTTTTCTATCAAATAGGTAACATCTGGTATTACAACATCAATGCCAAGCATTTCGTCTTCTGGAAATGTCATACCACAGTCGACTATAATTATATCGTCGCGATATTCCACAAGCGTCATGTTTTTTCCTATTTCGTGCATTCCTCCAAGTGGTATTATTCTTAATTTATTTGTGTTTTTCATCTATCCCTTTCTCCTCAATTTTTCGGTAGCAGTCTTCGCAATAACCCATAAATTTTAGAGTGTGGTCTACAATTTTAAATTTTTCATTTTTTTCGATTTCGGCTTCAATTTTATCTAATTCATCTACGTCGACTTCTGAAACCTTGCCGCATTCAAGGCAAATAAGATGATGATGTCTGTGTTTGTGTTCGTGAATTCTAAGTTCGTATCTGACAATATTGTCATCAAAAACTATTTGATCTAAAATCCCAAGTTTAGTAAAAAGTTGAACAGTTCTATAGACTGTTGCTATTCCCATTGTCGGATCAATTTCTAGTATAAGCTTATAAACATCTTCAGTAGTCAGATGGCTCTCTTTATTCTTTAAAAAAACTTCGTATACTTTCGCTCTTTGATCAGTATATTTGTAGCCATTTTCCTTTAGAATCTGTTTAACTTCTTCTAATCTAGTTTCCATCTTAATCCCCAAGTTGTTCATTAGTTAGCTCTTCGTAAGCTTCTATAGCATCTTTAAGTTCATCATCATCGATACCTTCAAGGTATTCATCGCCATTTTCATCAACTTCTACTCGTAGGATATAGATTTCTGGTTCTTCATCATCTGTATAAAGTGCAACATAGTCTGTATCATCTAAAGTGAATCTTGCATCTAAAATAAATTCTACTAATTTTCCTTCATCGTCATAAAATTTTAACTTTTCCATTATATCACCTTATTAGTTTTTTCTATTATCTAGATAGGACTGCAGAATATATGTCGCAGCAATTTTATCAATATATTTCTTTCTGTTTTCTCTTCTAACTGAACCCTCGATCAATACCTGCTCTGCCATTAGCGTAGTCATTCTCTCGTCAACGTAAATAATCTCTACATTAAATTTATTTTTTAGCTTTTCAGCAAACTTAATGACTTTTTCGCTCTGTGGCCCAATTGTATTGTTCATGTTCTTTGGAAGACCTACTACTACTTGTTCTATTTCATTCTCAATTATTATGTCATGAATTTTATCATAAGCAATTTTATTGGACTCTCTTTTAATTGTACAAAGAGGCTGTGCCGTTAGAAGTAGTGCATCTGAAATTGCAACTCCTATCCACACATCTCCAACATCAAGGCCTAAAATTTTATTCATCTAAACCACAACCTTACTTATAGGTACATATCTTAATATGTAAAATATGAGATGGAAGGCCCATCTCATATCTTTTCTAAATACACTTTTAGCATTTCTTGGAGAAGTTCATCACGTTCTATTTCTTGTATCATGGATCTTGCATTATCAAAGCTCGTAATATATGTCGGATCTCCTGATAATATATATCCAATAATCTGGTCAATTGGGTTGTAACCCTTTTTTTCTAAAGCATTATATACCACTTTTAAAGTACTTTTAATACGCTCTTGTTCTAAAGATTTCTTTTCAAAAACTTGTGTGTTGTTATCTTGATCCATAATATACCTCCAATTGAATTATATCATAAAAAACAATTTATATAAAACCTTATAATAATTCTTCAAGTTTATTTAGAGCATCATTAACTTTACTTAAATCTTTACCGCCAGCAGTAGCCATGTCGTTTCTACCACCACCGCCGCCTCCAGCGACTTTTGCAATTTCTTTTATAAGTTTACCTGCAAAAATATTTTTTTCGACTAAATCTTTAGAAACTGCACATACAAAATTAAGTTTATCTTCGTTTACTGTTGCAAATAATACTACAACTGAACCGACTTTGTCGCGAACTTCATCAGCTAGGTCTCTTAATGTGTTGACATCAACGCCTTCGAATTTTTTGACGATGTATTTTACACCATTTTTTTCTTTAACATCTTCCATAATTTCTGATACTTGATCTTTTGCCATGGAGTGTTCAAGTCTTGTAATTTCTTTATTAGCTTCTTTAAGTTCTTTTATTGTGTTCTTAACTTTTGCCAAGATGTCTTCTCTATTTGCCTTTAAGTTATCTGCAATATTATCTTGGACTTTATCGAGATTATTTAAATAATTATAAACTTCTGGTCCTGTAATTGCTTCGATTCTTCTGATACCGCTACTGATTCCGCCTTCTGATAATATTTTAAACATTGATATTTCAGAAGTATTTGAAACGTGAGTACCGCCACAAAGCTCGCTAGAGAAGTCTCCCATTGTTACAACTCTTACTTCGTCAGAGTACTTGCTTTCGAAAAGTCCAATTGCACCCATTTCTTTTGCTTTATCAAGGCTTGTAATAGTTGTGTTAACAGGAAGTGCTTCAAATATTTTTTCATTTACAATTTTTTCTACTTCTTTAAGTTCTTCTGGGCTAACTTGTTTAAAGTGAGTAAAGTCAAATCTCATTCGTTTGTCCATTACAAGTGAACCTGCTTGGTTTACATGACTTCCTAGAACTTCTTTTAATGATTTGTGAAGCAAGTGAGTTACAGAGTGATTTCTTCTGATGTTGTTTCTTCTCTTAACATCAATTTTTGCATCTACTTCTTCTTTTTTAACATCACCATCAACTACTTCGCAGATGTGAATGTGAAGACCACTCTTAGTCTTTTGAGTATCAACTACTCTTATTTCAAATCCAGGTCCTGTTATTATTCCAGTGTCTCCAATTTGTCCACCACTTTCTGCATAGAATGAAGTTTTGTCGAGTACTAGAATAATTTTTTCGCCTTTTCCTGCACTTTCTACTTCTTCGCCGTCTTTAATAATTTTTATTATTTTTGCAGAAGCTTCATTTTCTTCGTAACCAACAAATTCGCTTTCAAGTCCTTCAAAGATGCTCTCATCTTTTTGACTTGACCAGCCAACATTTGAATCATCACGCGCATTTCTTGCCCTTTCTTTTTGCAAGTTCATCTCGTGATTAAATCCGTCTATATCAACCTTAAATTCTTTTTCGTGTAAGATTTCTTGTGTGAGGTCAATTGGGAATCCAAATGTGTCATATAATTTAAAAGCTTCTTCTCCTGAAAGAATTTTTGCTTTTTTATTTCTCAACTCTTCAATCTTTTCATTTAGTCTTACAAGACCCTGTTCAATAGTTTCAAGGAATTTTTCTTCCTCTCTTCTAATTGTATCTTTAATGAATTCTCTATTTTCTATAAGTTCTGTGTACTCACTACCCCAAGAGTCAATTACAAGATCTGCCACTTCAGATAAGAATGCTCTTTTAATTCCAAGCTTTCTACCATGTCTTGCAGCACGTCTTATAAATCTTCTAAGAACATAGCCTCTTCCTTCGTTTGAAGGAACTATAGAGTCAGAAATCATAAAAGTCATAGATCTTATGTGGTCTGTAATAACTCTAAATGAAACGTCAAAGTCTTCATTTTTTCCATATTCAATGCCACAAATATCGCTAATTTTCTTTATGATGTCTTTAATTGCATCAATTTCAAAAATATTATCTGTCTCTTGAAGAACTGTTGCAATTCTCTCAAGACCCATACCAGTATCTATGTTTGGATGAGATAGTGGGTGGTAAGTTCCCTCTTTATCTTTGTCGAACTGAGTAAATACAAGGTTCCAAACTTCTATAAATCTGTCGCCTTCTCCACCAGGTCTTTCATCTTCGCTGCCGTGTTCTAGACCTCTATCTACATAAATTTCTGAGCAAGGTCCACTTGGTCCAACTTCAAGTTCCCAGAAGTTATCTTCTTTTCCAAGTCTAATTATTTTTTCTTCAGGAACGCCTATAACATCTTTCCAAATATTGTAAGCTTCGTCGTCTTCATAATAAACTGTTACCCAAAGATCTTCTGCTGGTATTTCTAAGTTTACTGTCAAAAATTCCCAAGCCCATGGGATGATTTCATGTTTAAAATAATCACCAAATGAGAAGTTTCCTAGCATTTCAAAAAAAGTTGCGTGTCTATCTGTTATACCAACATTGTCTATATCTCCAGTTCTGATACATTTTTGGCATGTTGTAACTCTCTTTGATGGAGGAGTTGCTTCTCCTGTAAAATATTTTTTCATTGGCGCCATTCCTGCACCTATTAATAAAAGTGAATCATCATCCTTTGGTACCAAGGAAAAACTTGGCAAAATTAGATGTCCCTTTGATTCAAAAAATTTTAAATATTCGCTTCTTATCTCATGTAATCCTAAAAATTTCATCTCGCACCTCGTTATTAAAAAACCTCCCATTCCATGGGAGGAGCTATATTTATTATAATTATTTCAATTAAAAAAGTCAATTATCCTGCTTGCTAGCATACTTCATTTTAAAGAAGTCAATTAGTATTACTACTATTGAAACTACAGGAACAGAAATTACCATTCCCCAAACTCCAAAGATTCCTCCACCAATAATTATTGAAATAAGAATTAAAAGTGGATTTAATCCTGTTGAGTTGCCAATAAGCTTTGGAGCAAGAATATTGTTTTCTGCCCACTGAATTAATACGAAAATAACTGTAACCCAAAAAGCTTTGGCAGGCGAATCCATAAATGCAAATAGCGCAGCTGGCAAATATCCAAGGAATGGCCCGATATATGGAATGATATCGGCAACACAAGTGATAAGACCAATTACTATTGCAAAATCAACTCTTAAGATGAGTAGATATATCATTGTAGCCACACCAACAAATATAGCAAGAAGAAGTCTTCCGCGAATAAATTGTTGAAGTGAAGTGTTTATTCTTGAGCCTAAATAATATATGTCATCTCTGTGTTTATTGGGAATAAATTTTTTAAATTTTAAAGTGAAATTTTCTTTGTCTACTGAAAAATAGAAAGAGAAAATTAATATTAAAACAATTCTAACTGCATTTGAAAGCAGTGAATAAATTTTTGTAGCAACATTTCTAAGAGAGTCCACTGCAGACTTTTGAAGCGAACCAATAACTTCATTAACTGTACTATTTATAGAACTTATTATTCTCGTTATAGGATCAGCGCCACCTGCTGCTTTTACACTGCTCTTTCCTCCGTAAAAACTAAAGGCATCTTCTGGCATTTTTATATTTAACTTGTCGAAGACGCTGACTAAAAAGCTATTTGCATTAGTCGTCATATCATCAATGATTGAAGGAATTCTAGAAAGCAAGTTGCTAAATTCTTGAATTGTTTTAGGTATTACTGAAAATATTAATATTCCAAATAGAAGCACTACTGAAATATAAACTATAATTACGCCAAATTTTCTCTGAATACCCTTCCGTTCTAAAAAGTTAACTAATGGATCGATTATATACGCAAAGATTATGGCTATAATAACTGACGATAGCGTATAGCCAAGTATTCTGTATTTAGCAAAAATTATTTTTATTAAATAAATACCAAGAATTACAAAGAATAATTTTGCAACTCTACTAAGATCCAACTTAATTCTTTTATCTGGCTCAATATATCTGTTTCCAATGTTTACTAAATAATAAATCGCCAGGAACATTAAAAAGATTGCAAGGACAATTATTGCATAGGTTACAAATCTTGCAGTATTGGTATTTGCTGCAAATTTATCTAACATCATATCACCTAATAGCTAAATTTTTTAATTCCATCTTTTAACTTATCAACTACAAAGTCACACTCTTCTTTTGTGTTGTCACTGTTTAGAGAAATTCTTATTGTTGATAAAGATAGATCTTTGTCCCTTCCTATTGCAGATAAAACATAGGAGGGCTCAATACTTCCTGCAGCACAGGCTGAACCTTGTGAGACGCAAATATCAAACATATCCAAGTATTGGACGAGTGTCTGAGGTTTTAGATTTTCTATGGAAATATTAATATTTCCTGGAAGTCTTTTATCTCTTGGTCCATTTAATAATACTTTATCAATTTTTAATAATTTTTCCAACATATAATTTCTAAGATTTTCTGTGTACTCAGTATTTTTTTCTAAATTATTGTATGCATCTTCTACTGCTTTTGCAAGCCCAACTATATAAGCGACGTTTTCTGTTGAGGCTCTCATGTCTCTTTCTTGCGATCCACCATTTATAAAAGAATTTATCTTAGTGCCGTCTTTAATGTATAAAATTCCAACGCCCTTTGGCGCGCCAATTTTATGACCAGACATTGACCACATATCAATATTTTTATTAGATAAATCTATGTCAATATTTCCAAAAGCTTGAACGGCATCTGTGTGAAACAAAACTCCATGTTCTTTACAAATTTCTGCAATTTCTTCAATTGGTTCTATTGTGCCAATTTCGTTGTTGGCGCTCATTATGGAAACAAGATTCGTCTTGTCGTCAATCTTTTCTCTAAGTTCATCAAGGTCTACAAAACCATATCGATCTACGTCTAATAAATCTATTTTGTGTCCCTTTTTCTCTAAGTATTTAAGAGAATTTAAAACAGCTGGGTGTTCTATCTTTGATGATATTATGTGGTTTATCTCACCCTCTTTTAAAGTCTCTTTAATAGCCCAATTGTCTGCTTCTGATCCAGATGATGTAAAATAAATTTCACTTGGTGCTACATTTAAAATATTTGCAATTTTTATTCTTGAATTTTCTATAGCTGCTCTTGATTTCTGACCAAGAGAATAGATGCTTGACGCATTTCCATAAAAATCTGTAAAATACGGCATCATTTCTCTTAGCACAGAATCTTTAATTTTTGTTGTGGCAGCATTATCCATATATATCATAAAGGCCTCACATATCTGCCAATGTCATTTGGTCCATTACATCTTCAATTTGATTTTGTAATTTGTATAAAATATCTCTTGTTGCACAGCCCTCTAGCTTGTCACAATTTGCATTTTTGCCTGAATCACAACAAGATAGCGAAATGTCTCCTTCCAGTGCATTTATAATTTCACCAATGGGAATATCCTTTGGCTCTCTTGCCAAAATATATCCGCCACCTGCACCTCTTATTGACTCAACAAGACCATGTTTTTTTAGTAGTGAAAATAACTGCTCCAAGTAGGACTCTGAAAGATTTTCATCTTTAGCTATATCCTTCAAAGATATTGGACCCTTACCCATGTTCTCTTTTAAATTATACATGGCCATTAAACCATATCTTCCTTTAGTTGAAAGTTTCATATTTCACCTCAATTAGGATTAAATGATCCCTCTGTCTTATTATTTACTAAAATATCCTTAAGTGTGTACCATGAAAGTACTGCACATTTTACTCTGGCAGGTAAATTTTTAATATTTTCAAAAGCAATTGCATCTTCAAGATCTTCTAGTTCGTCTTCATCTGTGATTTCGCCCTTAACCATTGCAATAAATTTATCTGCAAGCTCTATTGCTTCTTCTACACTTATCCCCTTAACAATATCGCACATAATAGAAGTTGAAGCTTGTGAAATCGCACAGCCATGTCCTGTGTAGGAGATATCTTTTATTATTCCATCTTCTACATCAAGCTGAAGTGTAATTTCGTCGCCACAGCTTGGATTGTGTCCAAGTTCTTTGTGAGTGTAGTGCTCTAAGTCTCTTCTATTATTTTTGTTTCTTGAGTGCTCCAATATTAATTCTGTATAAATATTTTCAAGATTCAATTCCTAGTAGCCTCCTTACATCTTCAAGATGTTCAACAAAATAGTCAATTTCTTCTATTGTATTGTAAACGGCAAAACTTGCTCTGCATGAGAAGTTTGAACCTAAAAATCTGTGAAGTGGTTGCGCACAGTGGTGTCCTGATCTAATTGCTATTCCATAAGTGTCTAAAATTGATGCAACATCATGTGGATGAGCTTCTTTAAAGTTAAAGGAAATAACTGGCGCTCTGTTTTTGTTTGATGTTGTATAAACTTCTAGATAATCAAGTTTTTTAAGTTTATCATAAGCATAATCAGTTAGATATTTCTCATACTCATCAATTCTATCCATGCCGATTCTTTCGATATAGTCGATTGCTGCTGCAAGGTTTACTGCACCTTCAACATTTGCAGTTCCTGCTTCAAACCTTTGTGGTGATGGAAGATAAGTTGTCTTGTCTTCGTAAACATATTCAATCATGTCTCCACCAGATAGGAATGGCTCCATTGAATTTAATAAGTCTTCTCTACCATATAATATGCCAATTCCCATTGCAGAATACATCTTGTGTCCTGAGAATACTAAAAAGTCTATGTCTAGTTTAGAAACATCTACTTTTTTGTGAGGAACAAGCTGTGCACCATCTAGGATGATTTTTGCATCTGAGTTTTCTCTTGTGTATTTAAATATTTTATCTAAGTCGGGCATTGTTCCAACGACATTTGATGCACCTGTAAGCGATAAAATTTTTGTGTTTTTGCCAATTTTTTCTTCTACTTCAGAAAATGGAATTTGCATATCTTCATCTACATAAAGATATTTTAACTTTGCTCCAGTTTTTTCGGCAACTCTTTGCCATGGAACTAAGTTTGAATGGTGCTCCATTATTGAAATTACAATTTCGTCGCCTTCAGATAAGTTGTTTAAAGCGTAGGAGTATGCAATTAAATTAAGTGCCTCAGTTGCATTTCTTAAAAATACAATCTCATTTGGAGATTTTGCACCAATGAATTTTCCAACTCTTGCTCTTGCTCCCTCATAAGCTTCAGTCGAAACCATTGCGAGATAGTGAGCTCCCCTGTGAGGGTTGCCGTTTTCAGTTTCGTAGAAGTTTTGGATATTGTCTAAAACTTCCTTAGGCTTTTGAGTTGTTGCACCATTGTCTAGATATATTATATCTTTTCCATTTGGCTTTAAGTTTAAGAAGGGATATTCTCTTCTAATGTCTTCTATTTCTTTTTTACTAAACATGAAGTCCACCCTCTTTAATAATTTTTCTAACTGACTTCCAAACTTTTTCTTCTAATTTTTCGTCATTTATCATATCAATTGCTGTTGAGAATTTAGATTCGATAATTAGTGCCTCTGCACTCTCTAAACTAATTCCTCTTGTCATTAGATAAAATATTTGGTCCATATCAAGCTTACCAGCACTTGATGCGTGGTTACCAACTACATCATCTTCGTGAGCAAGCATTAGAGGAACTGATGTTGAATGCACTGTATCATCAAGTAGTATAGTGTATTCTTCTTCTGATCCAACAGCTCCACAAGCTCCTTCAATAAACTGCAAGTTTGATTTTAAATTCTTAACTGATTTATCTTTAAGTGCTCCATTTACATAAATATCTGAAAGAGTCTTTTCTCCACGATGAATCATGTCGTAGTTAATGTTTATATATTCATCTTTTTGGCCAAAGTAGATTGAGTTAATATTTCCCTTTGCACCTTCTCCAATTAATTCACATTTGCAATTTGCATATAATTTTCCTGAACCAACTTCATATTGATGAACATTAACTTCGGCATTATCTTTTGCATAAACTCCAATTGACTCAAGGACCATTGTGTTTAGTGAATCTCTTTGGATGATAAAAATTTCAACACTTGAATTTTCTTCAGCTAAAATTCTAATCACACTGTTTCTAAACATGTCCTTCTTGCCACTTGATGTGTAATCAAGTACAAGTCTTAATTTAGAATTTTTTCCTGCAACTATATCGTGCAGATCAGATAAATTATCATAATCTTCATCAAGTTCAAAAAGTGTAAGTCCAAAATCCTTGTCCTCGCCATCTCCTGCTTCGTATGAATTATAATAATTTAAAAATTCTCTATTTAAATCTAAAGCTTCCTTGCTAATTCCGTATTTTATTTCGTCAAATTCTTTTAATTCTAAAAAATTGTCATTGCCCTTAATTTTAAAATCTTTTTTCTCAAAATTTGGAATCTCGATTTCTGTATCATTTACTTTTAAAAAGTTAAAAGTTTTAAAGGCAATTTCATTTCCTATAATACTAGATCTCATCTTATCTCCTTACCCTATTGAACCTACAAGTTCCAAATTGATTAAGTTATTCATCTCAACTGCATATTCTAGTGGAAGCTCTTTGGCAATTGGCTCTGCAAATCCACGCACTACCATTTGCTTAGCTTCTTCTTCAGAAATACCGCGAGTCATCAAATAAAATATTACAGAGTCGCTGATACGTCCGATTTTTGCCTCATGTCCCATATCAATATTGTTATTTTTGATATTGATTGATGGAATAGTGTCTGAACGAGACATAGAGTCAAGCATTAGCGATTCACAAGATGTGGAGTTTTTAGATCCATAAGCATTTTCGTGTATGTCAACTAAACCTCTATAGATAGCTACACCGCCACCCTTAGAAATTGATTTTGTATAAATAGTTGATTTAGTGTGAGGTGCTGCGTGAACTACTTGTGCTCCCGTGTCAAGGTTTTGTCCCTCACCTGCAAAAGAAATTCCAGTAAATTCACTAGACGCATTCTCTCCAACTAAAATTGATGCTGGATAAAGCATGGATACTTTTGATCCAAAAGAACCAGAGACCCATTCGATTTTTCCGTTCTCTTCAACTATGGCTCTTTTTGTATTTAAGTTGTACATATTTCTTGACCAGTTTTCGATTGTTGAATATCTAAGTGTAGAGTTCTTTCCAACAAAAAGTTCAACTGCTCCTGCGTGTAAGTTTACTACATTGTATTTTGGTGCAGAGCAACCTTCGATGAAGTGGCAATATGCATCGTCTTCAACGATTATAAGTGTGTGCTCAAATTGTCCTGCTCCAGGCGCATTTAATCTGAAGTAAGATTGAAGAGGTATATCAACCTTTACTCCTTCTGGAACGTATACAAAAGATCCTCCAGACCAAACAGCGTAGTGTAATGCTGCGTATTTGTGAAGATTTGGTGTGATACATTTTTGGAAATATTTTTTGACAATTTCTGGATATTCATGTAGACCTGTTTCAAAGTCTGTATAAATTACACCTTGATCAAGCAAGTGCTTTTGGATGCTGTGATATACAACCTCAGAGTCATACTGTGCACCAACACCTGATAAAAGTGACTCTTTTTCTGCCTCAGGTATTCCAAGCTTATCAAATGTATCTCTAATTTCTTCAGGAACTTTATTCCAGTCATCAGAAAGATCGGCGTCCGGTCGAATGTATGTTGTTATTTCGTTTATATCAACTTCAGATAGGTCTGGTCCCCAAGTTGGATTTGATTTTTGGTTAAAGATTTCAAGTGCCTTTAATCTATATTCAAGCATCCACTCAGGTTCGTTCTTCTCAGCAGAGATTTGTCTTATTATATCTTCAGTAAGTCCCTTTTCAGTTTTGGATCTGTAAGTGAATTTATTTTTAATGTCATAAACTCCACGATCCATCTCTTCTACTTGAGTTTTCTCTTTTTTACTCAACTATTTTACCTCCTCTCTTATCCAGTTAAATCCTTCGTCTTCAATCTTGTCGATGATAGAAGCATCGCCTTCTTTGACAATTTCTCCGTTTAGGATTACGTGGACAAAGTCAGGTTTAATATTTTTAATTAATTCTTTGTGGTGAGTAATTATCAGTACAGAATTATTTTCGTCTAAGAACTTTTCAATTCCTTCAGATACAATTCTTGTAGCATCAACATCAAGTCCTGAGTCAGTTTCATCAAGTATTGCAAGCTTAGGATCAAGCATTAGCATTTGAAGAATTTCGTTTTTCTTTTTCTCTCCACCAGAGAATCCTACGTTTAAGTATCTTTCAGCATAAGAAGAATTCATGTGTAACTCTTCCATTTCTTTTTTAATTTGTTTTTTGAACTTTAAAATTGGAATAGTTTTATCTTCTTTTGCAGATTTTGCAGTTCTAATAAAGTTTTCTACAGAAATTCCTGGCACTTCTTCAGGAGTTTGGAAGGACATAAAAAGTCCTTTGTTCGCTCTCTTATCTGTAGATAAGTCTGAAATGTCTTCACCATCTAAAAATATCTTTCCATCATACACATCGTATACAGGATTGTTCATAATCACATTTGCAAGAGTAGATTTACCAGAACCATTTGGTCCCATGATTACGTGCACTTCACCGTAATTAATTTTTAGGGAGATGTCCTTTAAAATTTTTTTCTCTCCAACTCCAGCGCTAAGATTTTCAATCCTTAAAAGTTCAGTCATTTTATCCTCCATTTATTTAAAAAATAATTCATACAAAATTACTATGTTTTATCTGTATTAATAATAACACAACTAGAGAGAAATTAAAAATGTTATTTAAATATTTTAAAATAAGTGCTCTGCTATTTACTTACACTCACAAAAAACGATAAGTCTTAAATTTTTGCGCAAGAAAAAAACTAGGCGAAAACCTAGTTTATGATAAGTCGAAAGCTCCTTCGATATGATTTATTTTTTTCTCCATTAGATACACTTCGATAATGTCGTAGCGAATCATAATGTCATAGAGTGAATATCTTTCGATATAAGCCCTCGATGTAAGTATTATATTTTCCATTTTAAACTTGTCTACAGCTTCATAAGCCTCGCCATACTTGTGAGAGTTTCTCGTCTTTACTTCGACAAATACTATTTCGTCCTTATCCCTTGCAATGATGTCAATTTCATTTCCAAGAGCTCTGTAATTTCTATCTAGTATTTTATAATTCTTTCTCTCTAAAAATTTTGTGGCAATATCTTCCCCAATATTTCCATAATACAGGTTATTCATTTTACCATTTATCCAAATTCTTTAAAAAACTCATGCGGTGCATTTTTGACGGTCCATAATGTTTTAGTGCCTCTCTGTGATATTTTGTGGCATAACCTTTGTGTTTTTCTATTCCATAACCTGGGAACTCTTCTGCCCATCTCACGCAAAGACTATCTCTATAAACTTTTGCAACAATAGATGCACATGCGATTGAGTAGCAATGTTCATCGCCTTTAATTAATGACTGTTGAAATATTTTTGTGTTAATCGTCTCAGCATCAATTAAAACTAAATCAGGTGTAACTTTCTTGCCGTCTTTGTCGCGCAAGTTCTCTATTGCATCTTGCATAGCTATATGAGTTGCAACTTTAATATTTACTGCGTCAATTTTTGCTGCGTTTGCTCTTCCAATTCCAACAGCCACACTTGACTTTAATATTTCGTCATAGAGAGCCTCTCTCTTTTTGGGAGATAATTTTTTGGAATCATTGACTCCTTCTATATACTCTCCCTTTGGCATTACAATAGCACAGGCAACTACATCGCCAAAGAGACATCCTCTTCCAACTTCGTCAATTCCCGCAACTATTTGGTATCCACCTTTGTAATACTTGCCTTCATAATCTTCAAATATCATCTGGATCCTCCAATGTTATCTTGCCAAGTGTGCCCTTTCTAAATTCGTCTAAAATAATTCCAGCAACTTTTGAATAATCGATAAGTCCGCCTCTTAAAAGTGCGCCGCGCTTCTTTCCAATAAGTTCCATGATTTCAAGCGGCTCTATATTATCATCTACTTCTATTTTATATCTATTAATTAGAATATTTTTATCAATCTGATTAAGCCTTTCGATTAATTTAAGTGCGAGAGTCTCTGTGTCCATTATTTCGTCTTTAATAGCTCCAGTAAAGGCAAGGTTTAGCCCCACATTTTCTTCTAGCTTTGGCCATAAAACTCCCGGTGTGTCCAAAAGATGAAGCTTTGGATTTATTCTAATCCACTGATTTGTCTTTGTGACGCCGGGTCTATTTCCAGTTTTTGTAGATTTTGTTCCCGAAATTGAATTTATAAAAGTTGACTTACCTGAGTTTGGTATTCCGACAATCATGGCCTTAAGTGGTCCCTTGTTTAAACCTTTTTGTTCAAACTTTTGAATCTCTTCTTTCATTAAATCTTCTGATTTTGAAACAACTGCATTTACATTTGGTCTAAGAGCGTTGTAAAACAAAACTGCGTGGTCATGATCGGTATACTTATCTCTCCACTTTTTATTTAAACTTGGATCAGATAGGTCTTCCTTGTTAAAAATTAAAAGTCTTTTTTTATTTTTTAAGATATCATCAAAAATTGGATTTCTGCTAGAGTAAGGAATCCTTGAGTCAATTATTTCAATGCAAAAATCGACAAGTTTTAATTTTTTTTCAATATCCTCAATGGTCTTTTTCATGTGACCTGGATACCAGTTTATATTCATAATATCACCCAAAAATAACTTTATCTAAAATTTTAATAGCGCCGTCATTGTCGTTGTCGTAATCAGAAATAATATCGGCAACTTTTTTAAGTTCATTGACGCCATTTTTCATAGCAATTCCTATGCCAGAATTTTCTATTAACATTTTGTCGTTGGAGTCATCTCCAATAGATATGATATTTTTAAGATTAATATTTTTATCCTCAATAAATTTCTCCACGCCAAAAAGTTTGTCGCCATTTTTTTGCAAAACTTCCAACATCCAATAAGGTTTACTTACTATTTCCATTAAATGAATGTTGAACCTGTCTCCAATTTTTTCTTCCAAAACTTCTTTAAAGTCTTTTAAAACTTCGTATCTAGCTGCAAAGACAATGGAAAGTGGCTCTCCATCATATTGTAGGAAGTCTTTTACTCCTAAGTTTCTTCCAGCAAATACATTTACATAGGAATTGTTATAGTCTTGATTTTCTTTTAATCTATAAAGTAGATCCACTCCGTCGTTTCTCAAAATATGAATTGTAGATATTATCTCATCAGATTTATCGAAACTCATTATCTCGAGCACGTCTTTTTTGTCGATTGGATTTACATAACTAGTCTTGCCAGTTAAATTATTTCTTATTACATTGCCGTTATTGCAGACTATGTCAATATCTGTATTGCCAAGAAATTTATTTGCCATAAAATATTCTCTTCCCGTGGCAACAATTGGTACTATTCCCTTTGACTTTAATTTTTCTACAAAGGGTTTAAAACTTTTTGTCATAACTTTATCAGTACTTAGAAGTGTGCCATCTAAGTCCATAGAAACAAGTTTTACCATAAATCTCCTTATACATTAAATTTAAATACAATTACATCGCCATCTTTTACGACATAATCTTTTCCTTCACTTCTAATAAGGCCTTTGTCACGCGCCACTTGAGTAGATCCACTTTCAACTAAGTCCTCATAAGAAATTGTATCAGCCTTAATAAATCCTCTTTCCATATCGGAGTGAATTTTTCCAGCTGCTTCAGGGGCCTTTGCTCCCTTTTTAATTGTCCAAGCTCTAGTCTCAACTTCTCCAGTAGTTAAGAAAGAAATTAGTCCAAGAAGGTCGTAGCTTGATCTTATAAGTTTATCAAGACCTGAGTATTTAAGCCCAAGCTCTTCTAAGAAAAGTTCTTTTTCATCAGGAGAAAGCTCTGCAATTTCTGATTCAATTTCTGCAGAAATTACCACAACATTGTCGCCCTTCTCCTTGGCAAATTCTTTAACTTGCTTTACAAATTCATTATCTGCCCCATCATTTGCTATGTCATCTTCAGACACATTGCATACATAGATTACAGGTTTTGCGCTTAAAAGAGAATAATTTCTTATAAGTTTTTTCTCTTCGTCGTCTACTTCAACTTCTCTTGCTGATTTTCCTTCTTCAAGAGCCTTCTTTAATTTTTCTAACAAGTTCTTTTCTTTTAATAGGGACTTATCACCCTTTGCTTTTTTTACAACTTTTGAATATCTATTTTCTACTTGCTCAAGGTCTGAGAAAATTAATTCTAAGTTTATATTTTCAATGTCTCGGATTGGATCAATTGATCCGTCTACGTGAATTATATTTTCGTCTTCAAAGCATCTAACTACGTGAACAATTGCGTCGACCTCGCGTATATTAGATAAAAATTGATTGCCTAGTCCCTCGCCCTTGCTGGCACCTTTTACAAGTCCTGCTATATCATAAAATTCAATATTAGTGTGAATTATCCTTTGTGAATTGCTTAACTTTGCAAGAACATCAAGTCTTTCATCAGGAACGCTTACAACGCCAACATTTGGTTCAATTGTAGCAAATGGATAATTGGCAGCCTCAGCTCCTGCACTAGTCAAAGCATTAAAGAGAGTGGACTTTCCAACATTAGGTAGTCCCACTATTCCAAGTTTCATTTAATAACCTCCATTCGAAATAAAATTATAACACAAAAATACCTAGGATTATTATACAAAATGTAATAAATAGCATAATAACGAGACTTTTCTAAGTATTTGTAAGTTTTCTTTAATTATAAGCATTATTATTGTATAATAGATTTAACATTTATTAAAGAGGTGAATAATATGAGTGCCATCGTTACAAACGACCTATCGAAACATCAAGGCAAAACGGAAATTCTAACAAGTTTAAATTTAGAAGTCTTAGATGGCGAAATTTTTAGCTTACTTGGAATGAAGGATTCTGGCAAGACTACACTTGCAAGAATTTTAATGGGATACTTAAAACCTAACAGTGGAAGTGTTAGCGTTTACGATATGGATTCTTTTAAAGAATCAAAAGAAATAAAAGAAAGTGTGAGTTTTGTTCCAGAAGATAGTCTATTAAATACAAATATGAAGTCTTCTGTAGTTTTGAAAAAAACCCTAAACTCTCACAATCTTCAAAATACTGAGGACATCGACACTCTATGCGACTATTTTAATTTTAATGAGAGACTAAGAATATCAGATTTAGAGCCAAGAGATTTAAAACTTTTTGCAATTATAAACGCACTTATTGTTAAGCCAAGGCTCATTATCTTAGATAATCCTTGCACTAATTTGACTCAAGTTGATATAGATAAACTGTTCTCATACATCAAAAACCTAAATGAGAGCGAAGGTTTGACTGTTTTTATTTTAACTGACTCATTAAAAGAAGCGAGAAAATATTCTACAAGAGTTGCTTATCTTCACGACGGCAAAATCGCCGATGTTGAATACAATAATGTAAGCGTATCTGGAGATAAAGTTCTAAAGATTAAAGAATACCGAGGCAATTTAAATTACTTTACATCAATCGGTGCAAGAGTTATTAAAGATACTGACAGCGAAACAGTTCTATATTACGACAAAAATCTTACTGATTTATCTAAAGTAATATATGAAGAAGCTTTGGAAAATTACACTCTAGAAGATGCAAATCTTGAAGACAAAATTATCGCTTACTATTCTGGAAAAAATGTAAGCACAAGAAAAGAAAATGTTGATACAGAAGTTGTTGATAAAAATCTAGAAACTGACACAGTATCACAAACAGTAATTCAGCCTGAGCCTAATGAAGTAAGTGATGATTCGGATAAGACTGTTATAAGTGATGCTTCTGAAAATAAGTTCACTCTTGGCGAAGATAATGTGGATAGCATTCACAACACTCAGACAAACTTATTTGTCGATGAGATTAAACCAAAAGAAGATGAAACAGAAGTAAAAGCCGAAGATTTAGCTAATGCAGAAATTGAAGAGCCTAAAACTAAAGAAGATGAAAAAGAAATAGACAACATGAATGAGACTAAGACTTATACAAATATTTTGAGCAGCAAAAATGTTGATTATGCAAAAAATGAAGAAGACCAAACTCCTGGCGAAGATAAAGGAGGAGAACAATGATTTTTAATATGGAATTTAAATCAAACTTTACTAAGACAATTGCATGGGCAATAGTTTTAATAGTACTTCTTGGACTCATGATGGCCTTCTATCCATTCTTAGCTGAACCTCAAATGAATTCAATCTTTGGATCAATGGTAGAAACTTTTAATGATTCAACAAAAGAAATTTTAGGATTTACATCTTCAACAGATATTACAAACATTGGAGATTATCTTGCAGTTATTTACCACTACCTTGCAGTTTTAATGTTTATTTTTGCAATGCAACTTGGTGCAAGCTCTTTATCAAAAGAACAGACTAGTGGAAACATTGAATATATTTATTCAAACCCAATTTCTAAATCAGAAATTGTAACTTCAAAATTAACTGCAAACTTAGTGCTTTATTTAATATTTCTATTAATCATGGCTCTTGCAACTTTTGGATTTGTATTCATCATTGCAGCATCGGGCGTAAATTCTAAATATATTCCTGAGATGACAGACTTTGACGTCATCCAAGCACTAATTAGAATTTTTGTAAGTTTATTTGGTAGCGGGCTCGTGTTTATGAGTTTTGGATTTTTACTTTCATCAATGTCTAAATCATCTGAGCACCAAGATGCTATCTCTGCTCTATTTGTTTTCTTAATTGTTCTTCTTACAATTATTGGAAAGACAATGGGCGGAACTTTTGCAAATGTTGTGGCATTTTTCCCTAATGTAGCTTTTGCAACTTATGCCTTTATAAGTTCAAACATAAATGTTCTTACAATTGGAGTAAACCTCGCAATATTTGTTGTGTTCATAATACTGACTTACACAATCTATTCAAACAAAGAACTTAAATATTAATTTATAAAAACTATCTTGCAGTTGTGAGATAGTTTTTTTGTGCATTTCTTCTTTAAAATTAAATTTAAAGGCTGCTACAAATTAAACTGTAGCAGCCTTTTTGAGGTTATGGATAAAAATAATTTATTAAATTATTTTTACGCGATTTTAACAAGCTTTGGAACTTCTACTTCTTTTGTATCTTCAATTTTTTCGTAGTAAATTCTATTTAGCTCTTCTTCTGTTATTTCAGAAGGTTTTATATCAAGGACGACTTTTCCGTGATTTAACATTATGATTCTGTCAGAGTATTCAAGAGCGTGGCGAAGGTTGTGAGTAATCATAAGTGTCGTGATCTTTTCTTCTCTAATAAGCTCATTCGTTTTATCCATGATTACACTTGAAGTTTTTGGATCAAGCGCTGCTGTGTGTTCATCAAGTAGCAAAATCTTTGGCGTTCTAACTGTTGCCATAAGAAGTGACAAGCACTGCCTTTGTCCACCAGATAAGAATTTAACTTCTGTGTTTAATTTATTTTCAAGTCCAAGACCAATGGTTTTTAGCTTATTTATTATTTCATCGTTGTTGTTTTTGTCTATCAGCCTTTTAAGTGTGAACTTTTGTCCCTTCTTGTATGCCATGGACATATTTTCTAAGATGTTAAGGCTCGGTGCCACTCCCATTGATGGATTTTGGTTAACTTTACCGATTAAAAGAGCTCTCTCCTGTTCAGGAAGCTTTGAAATTTCTTTATCTCCAATATCAATTGTCCCAGAGTCGCTGTCAAGTGATCCGCTAATTAAATTAAATAGTGTGGACTTTCCACAGCCATTTGGTCCCAAAAATGCGACGCAACTATTTTCTTTTATTTCAAGTGAAAAATTATCAAAAATTTGGTTTTCTTCCGGCGTACCTTTGTAAAAAGTTTTAGATAAGTTATTAATTCTTAACACTTTGACCCCTCTTTTTCTCTTTTAAAATATTAAATCCTTTAGACGATGCGTTGTTGTATAAAATAAATACTACAACGATAATTGCTGTAATTCCCTTTAAATCACTTGGTTCAAGTCCAAGTTGAATTGCAACTCCATAAATTATTCTATAAATAATTGCTCCAAAAATTGCTCTTGTCGTTCTCTTTACAAATCTCGAATTCTTTAAGAAAGCATCTCCAATAGTTATTGATGCAAGAGCTGAGACTATTATTGTCTGACCCATTGTGATGTCTGCGTATCCATTTGACTGTGCCATTAGTGTACCAGATAGAGCAGCTAGTGCATTTGAAAGCATAAGTCCAAGGCAGATATATTTGTCTGGATTTTTGCCAAGAGACTTTACTAGAGTTTCATTATCTCCCGTTGCAAGTAGCAAGTATCCCTTTTCTGTTTTTAAAAAAGCATCCATTAAAATTTTTATTACTAAAACTATTATTAATAAAATTAACATCTTAGGAATCTTTTCAAACATTTGAAATACAGTTTTGTATTCGAAAAAAGTTATATTTGACGTTCCTGTTATTCTAAGATTTACTGAATATAGAAAAGTCATTGTTAGAATCCCTGAAAGGATTGATTGGATTTTAAACTTTCTATAAAGCACGAAAGTTATAAGTCCTCCAATTGCTCCTGCCACAAAGGCAAGTATCATGCCAGTAACTGAATTCATCCCTAAGGTAAGTGCCCTAGCAAATACGAAAGCTCCTAGTGGGAACGTCCCTTCAACTGACATATCTGGAAAATCTAAGATTTTAAATGTTATGAAAACTCCAATAGTCAAAACTGAAAAAATCAGCCCCATCACTATTGACTCTGTTATTACTGAACTCATTCTTGCCTCCTAAAAATTTATTTTACTAAGTCTGCATCTTCTGTTAATTTTTCATTATCTGATAAACCTAAAGCATCTGCTGTAGTTTCGTTTACAATTTTTTTAACTTCTGCTGAGTATGCCACAGGTACTTCACTTACTTTTTTGCCATTTATAATTTCATGTGCCATATTTGCAGCAACTTTTCCAAGACTTTCGTAATCGACACCTGTGCTCATTAAAATTCCATTTTCAACTGGACCCTGTTCAGATGCAACTGAAGGAATTTTTGCACTCTTTAGTGACTCTGCAATTATTGATGCTGCAGATGAAACTGTGTTATCTTGGATTCCAAAAAATAAATCAATTTTATTTTCCATTGACTTCATCGCTGTTGACACGTCGTTAATATTGTTTATTCCAACTTCAATAACTTCAAGTCCCAAATCATCTGCTGCTTTATTTAGCTCTTCAATTTGGAATTTTGAATTTGCTTCATTTGTTGAAAATAAAACTCCAACATTTTTAATATCTGGGAAAACTTCCAATGCTTCTTCTAATTGAGCCTTAACTGAGAAGTAATCACTTACACCAGTTACATTTGCTTCTGGCTCTTCAATGTTTTTAACTAAATCTGCGCTAACTGGATCAGTCACTGCAGAAAATACTATTGGAATGTCTCCTGCTCCATTCTTTGCACCTTGTGCTGCTGGAGTTGCTATTGCATAGATTAAATCTACATCTTCATCGACGAAGTTTTTTATAATCGTCGGCACTACTGTCAAATCTCCATTTGCATTCTTGCTAATAATTTCTACATCTTTATCTAAGTTTTTAATTTCTTCTTCAAAGCTTGTTCTAGATCTTTCTAGTGCAATGTGATCTGCAAGCTGAATAACTCCAATTTTTTTATGTTCACCTGACTCTTCTTGAGCTGTTGTGTTCTTTTTCTCAATATTTTTGTTATTTTCTTCTACCTTGTTATTTGTATTTGTACAGGACACAAAGAGTAAACTTAAAGCTACTAACATTATAATTTTTTTAATTTTCATAATAACCTCCAAATAAATAATAAAAAAAGTCTTTCATCCACTACTTGGGACGAAAGACTTATCTCACGCGGTACCACCCGATTTTAATCTAAAAAGATACTCAATTTAAGGTCTAACAACCTCTAGCCTAAGTTAACGGGGGCTTCCGTACTTGCCTACTAATTTCAACAAATAAGCTTAAGAGTGTATATTAAATCCAAATGTATTATCTCGCACCACCCGATAACTCTCTTAAATCATTTTAGATTCTTTTTTCTCTTTCACAGCATTTATTAAATTAGTGATATTATATCTGTGCTTTTTATAAATGTCAAGGCTTTTTGAGAAAATTATTTTATTAATTTAAAGTGTTGCGGAGATTAGTATTGTTCGTTGTCCCATACAATATTTAGTTTTATTTATTTTTTATTTTATTTCAACTCCCAATTTTTTCGCTGTGTCTTCGTTTATCTTTCTCGAAGTTACTTTATTATCTTCAACTGGAATATTTTTTATCTCTTCTCCATTTATAACTTTTATTGCCATCTCGGCTGCTTGTCTTCCGTGTTCATAATAATTTACACCTTCACTCATGAGTAGTCCCTTTTCTACTTGACCTTCTTCAGCAGAAAGTGAAGGAATTTTATTTTGAATTAGTGTCTCTGAAATTACTGGAATTGCCGATGCAACAGTGTTATCTGTAATTGCATAGTATACGTCGATTTCATCTTTCAAAGACGCAATTGCTTGTCCAATGTCGTTAATATTATTTATGCCAGTAACTTTTAACTCAAGTCCAAGCTCTTCACATGATTTTTTGAGCTCTTCTATTTGAACTTCTGAATTTGACTCTGATGTTGAATAAATTGTTCCAACAGTTTTTACGTCTGGAAAAATTTTTAAGAAAGATTCGAGCTGCTCTTTTGAAGAAACTGCATCAGTTACACCAGTTATGTTTTCGGTCTTATCTCTATCACTTACAATTCCAGATTTTACTGGATCAGTTACTGCTGAAAAAATTATATTTTTATTGGGAAGCGACTGCTTAACCCCTTGAGCAACTGGTGTTGATATTGCATATACAAGTGCGTATTCGTCTTGTTCATATTTTTTTGGCATCGTAGTTGTTAGTGCTTGATCTCCCTGCAGATTTGTTGCATCAATTTCTACATCGAGTCCTTCTTCTTTTAGTCTATCTTCAAATCCTTTAAGTGCATTATCAAGAGATACGTGTTCAATATATTGTATCGCTCCTATTTTAATCTTCTTGCCACTTGTCTTTTCATCTTTTCCTCCATCAGCGCATCCAACTGTCATAACCGCAAGCATTATTATTAAAATGCTAATTGTAACTTTCTTTAAATTTTTCATTTCTTCCTCCAAATAAATAAATTTAAATAATAAAAAAATCCTCCACCCCATAGGGCGAAGGATTCGCGGTACCACCTAATTTTATAATCAAATAGATTAACTCATTTTAAGATCTAACAATCTCTAGTCTGTGGTAACGGTGACTGCCGTAAAGATCTACTATATTTTCAACCTTTAAGCTTGAGAGTGAATATTAAATACCTGTATCTCTGTGGGCTCTCACCATCCCCACTCTCTTTAAGAGACCAGCGATATGTTTTTCTCTCTTAACGCTTTTATTATTTATTGTTCTTCAATATACTCCTTTAAAGTGATATTGTCAACTAGTTTTTTAAAATAAATTTTGGTGCCATCTCTCTCTTGTGATGTGATAGTCTGTGCATTCTGTCAATTTTTTCTTTTTTGTCCTTCTCAGGTTCTCTTTCTCCTCTGATGTATGAGTCAAGCTCGTCATAAGTAAAGCCCATTTCATCTTCATCAGTTTGACCAACCCAAAGACCTGCAGAAGGTTTTTTGTTTATAATTTCATCTGGTATGCCAAGTTCCTTTGCAATTTCAAAAACATCAGTCTTTAAAATATTTACAATTGGCATGAGGTCTGCACCAGAGTCGCCATACTTTGTTGAATATCCAAGATACCACTCACTTGCATTTGAAGGTCCAAGCACCAAGTAACCAAGGTCCTGTGCATAGTAATAAATTGTTGTCATCCTAAGTCTTGGCTTAATGTTTGATCTTGCCATTCTATTTTCTGAATATAAAGATGCTTTTATAAGTTCTCTATAAGTATTAGTTAGATCAACTGTCCTAGTTTCTAAATCAAGAGCTTCACTTACTTTTATTGCATCTTCTCTGTCCTCGTCAATGCTTTCGCATGGCATAATTAATCCAAGTGAATTATCTGGGAAAACTCTTTTAGAAAGTCCTGCGACTACAGCAGAGTCAATTCCACCAGATAGTCCGAATACAAATCCCTTTGCCCCTGCATCTTCTGCTTTTTCTCTTAACCAATTTACTAAATCTTCTGTAACTTTTTTATAATCCATAATTACCTCTAATATATAATCTTACCGTCAATCGTCGGCAGTTCCACTTCTTCTAAAATTTTAAATTCTACATTTGCACTTGTAAGATCAATTAAATCTTTTATGATTTTGCTATCATCTTCTAAGTCCACTATTATCTCAACTAGATCAGAATAGTTTTCTTTTAGAACTTTAACACCTTCCCCAGCAAGATAATTTAATATTTTGCCATGGTTTGTGTAGTCGTATTTGACACTAGTTCTGTTAAAAATTTTTCTAACAGCTCTTGTACTTGCATTAAGTGCTTCTACAACTGAACTTGTATAAGCTCTTACAAGACCGCCTGCTCCAAGTTTTATTCCACCAAAATATCTAGTCGAAATTACGAGTATATTTCTAAGCTCTTCTTTTTTTAAAACTTCAAGCATTGGAACTCCCGCTGTGCCACTTGGCTCTCCATCATCTGAATACCTCTGGATATTTGCATCTTCGCCGATGATGTAGGCGTAGCAGTTGTGAGTTGCGTCTCTATACTTCGTGCTCACTTCGTCTATTATCTCAAGTGCCCTTTCTTCATCTTTTACAAAAAAAGCATGCCCGATAAATGTAGATTTTTTTATTTCAATTGTCGCGCTTTTATCTTTTAAAATTGAATTATACATTTGTCATATATTCCTTTACACCCTGAAGCTCATCTTGTCTTAAGGATAAATCAATATATATACCGTCGTCTTCATAATTTGGAACAACATCAAATTTCTCGACGAGTTCAAATAATTTTTCTGTGTCATCATAAGGAAATTTAAGTTTTACATCTACATAATTTTCTTCAAGATTATCTTCAATCTTTTGTAGCAGTCTCTCTATATCTTCGTCGTTAAATGCAGATATAAAAATTTGCTTCTCAGGGGCAATTTCCCTTGGCAAGTTTATATCTTCAATATTTATTTTGTCCGATTTATTAAAAACTGTAATTATATTTTTGTCGATTACATCAATGTCCTTTAAGATTGAAATTGCAGTCTTATACTGTATCTCAATATCTTCACTGGACGAGTCGATTACGTGAAGAATTAAATCAGAATACTTAATCTCCTCAAGAGTTGACTTAAAGGCCTCGACAATTTTTGTTGGAAGCTTCGATACAAATCCTACAGTATCAGATATTATAAATTCTCTGCCGGAAGGAAGCCTTGCCCTTCTAGAACTTGGGTCGAGGGTCTCAAAGAGCATGTTCTTTACAGAAACTTCTTTTGAGTCTTCCATCTTTAATTTATTTAAAATTGTAGACTTGCCCGCATTTGTGTATCCCACTAAAGAAACTACAGGAATATTGCTGTTGACTCTTCTGTTTCTTGTTGTATCACGAGTCTTCTCTGCCTTTTTTAACTTCTCTTTAATCTTATCAATTTCTCTTTGGAGCCTTCTTCTGTCGGTTTCAATAATTTGCTCCCCTGGTCCTCTAGTACCAATTCCCCCACCAGTTCTTGACCAGCCATCTATTCCCAAAAGTCTTGGCATTTGATACTCAAGCCTTGCAAGTTCAACTTGAAGCTTAGCCTCGTATGTGGTTGCCCTTAGACCAAAAATATCTAAGATTAAATTTGTCCTGTCGACAACTTTTTTCTTAATCTTTTTTTCCAAGTTACGAACTTGAATTCCTGAAAGCTCGTCGTTAAAAACTATGGCATCAACTTCTAATTTTTCTGCCATGTCTTTAATTTCCTGAACCTTGCCAGACCCAATTAAATATTTTGGATTAAATTTTACTAGATTTTGAGTGACTTCTCCCACAACTTCTGCACCATCAGCTCTAACAAGTTCGCTTAATTCATCCATTGATGTCTCAAGAGAATGAGGAAAGGCGCCCAAATCTGTTCCAACAGTTATTACCTTTTCAATTTTCTTTTGTGAATTTAAATTTTCTAAAAAAACATTATCCATAAGTCAATTATACCAATAAAACTAGATTTTGAAAATCTCGTCTCTTTCGTCCTTTAAAATAGTATTTGATTATCTATGATGGTATAATAAGCTTGGGAGGTTTTGATGAGTAAATTAACAAAATTTAAAGACTTAAACAAAAAAGATAGAGTCAAAATTATTCTACTAGCTGTACTAGTTGTACTTATTTTAATTTTTTCAATTCTTTCTGCAATTATTATTTCAATAATTTCAAAGACTCCATCAACTAATTTAGAAAATTTGACCAATTCTTTTAACCAAACTTCTTATATTTATTCTAAAGACAACACTCTCATAGAAAAAGTTGAATCTTTAGAATACAGAACTCTTGTGGATTTAGACGACATACCTGATCATGTCAAAAATTCTTTTGTGGCAATTGAGGACCACAGGTTTTACACACATAAGGGCCTTGACCCAATAGGCATTGCGTCTTCTCTTGTCGCTAATATTAAAAGCGGTGCACTAGTCCGCGGCGGATCAACAATAACTCAGCAGCTAGTTAGGTCAGTCTATCTTTCTAATGCAAAGACAATGGATAGAAAAATTCAAGAGGCCTATCTGTCACTTAGAGTTGAAGATGTTATGTCAAAGGGAGAAATCCTAGAAGCTTACTTAAACAGAATAAATCTAGGCCAGGGAGCCTATGGAATAGAGGCAGCAAGTCAGACTTATTTTTCTAAGCACACAGATGAATTAAACATAGCAGAGGCGGCACTACTTGCTGGCATTCCAAAATCCCCTACTAATTATGCACCTTTTAAATCGGTGCCAGAAGATTTTTTAACTGAGGACTTGAACGTAATCGGAACGAGAACTGTCGATGGGCAAAAATATTATTTAGTTCTAAATCAAGACGCCTTCGACAGACAAAAAATTGTACTCCACAGAATGAAAGAACTTGGATATATAGACGATGCTGAATACGAAAAGGCAATGAATTTCGACATAATTTCAGATCTTAATCCAAAAGTTTTTAAAAATCACAACATGAGTTCCTATTCCACAGATTTTATAAAGAGTGAAGCGTCAAAGTACTTGGCTGACTATTATAAAATAAGTTTAAACGAAGGCGAGCACAAACTTTTTACTGGAGGATATAAAGTTTACTCCTCTATTGACGAAAATATGCAAAATAATTTAGAGGAGAAATATTCTAATTTTCAAAACTTTCTTCTAAACTATAAATCGACACAGGGCTCAAGACTTTTAAATTTATCTTTTGACGATAACAAAAATATAGTATATAACGACGAGATTCTCTATTTTCAAAGAGATTCACACTTTGATGAAAATTTTAATCTGACAATACCAAAAGATGCCTACAATATTTCTAGTCACGGCGATTTAAAAATTAACAGACTTTATTTCAAAAAAGTTGGAAACAAGTTAGACATAATTGATCTTTATAGAATTAATGACAACAAAATTTTGGAAACTTTTGACATTGGAGAGCTTCAAATCGATCCATCGTCTTATGATTTAAAAAACGATTATTTGATTATTGACGGATCATACATTAAAGAACTTGATAATTTTTATAAAATTGACGAGAATGAAAATTTAGTTATCTCAAATAATTTTTATAATTTTAATCCTGAGCCAGTCATTCAACCTGAATCGGCCATGATAGTTTCAAATAACGACACAGGTTTTGTCGAAGCAATCATCGGCGGACTCGATGTAAATTCAAAAAATGCCAAAATTTTAAATAGAGCAACAGACTCTCTAAGACAACCCGGAAGCATTATAACTCCCTTTACAGTTTATCTTCCCGCACTTATGGAGGGTAAAACTCTTGGAGATGTATATGACGATGTTCCACTAACTGTTGACGGAATGTTTTGGCCACACAATTACTACAATTCCTTTAAAGGACTAATGACATTAAGGGGCGCAATGGAGAAAACATCAAATGTCATAAACGCTGAAGTTTTGCAAGAAATTGGAATAGATAAATCGAAGGAAGTTTTAAAAAGTTTTGACATAATAAAAGAAGATGGCAAAGACTTCTACATCACTAAGTCTGAAAATCCAAAGAAGCATGATGACAATTTAGAATCTCTCGCCCTTGGAAATATGCAAGTTGGAGTTACACTTTTTGATATTTCAAAAATGTATCAGACAATTGCAAATGAGGGACTTTATAAGGAACAAACTGCGATAATAAAAATTGAAGACTCAAGTGGAAACATTATTATCGACAACACAGATAAATCTAAAAAGTTATTTGACGATAAAAAATCATTTTTGTTAAAAGATGTCTTTATTAGAAATACTAAATATGGAAACGCAAGAGGATCGCAACTATCAAATGCCCAAACAGCAGCATATGTTGGACAAAATAGATTTAACTCAGATTATTGGATTAGCGGATTTAGCGACAAATACACAGTTTCAATGTGGCTCGGTGCAGATACTCAAAAAATTTCTCTCTCATCAGATACCTCATCTGTTGTAAATCTTTTTAACATGATGACAAGAGACATAGAGGATAATTCAAACTTCCCAGAGGATCCTCACTATATTGTAAAGAGATATATTTCGACAAAAAGTGGAAAGCTTGGCAATAAATTGACTGAATATGCAAATTCTGGGTATACAGAAAAATATATTACAGGAACAGAAACAACTGAAGAAGACGATATGTTTAAAAAATATTTAATCTGCAAAGATTCAGATAAGATTGCCACACAATTTTGCCCAAGTGAATCTGTGCTTTATACAGTTAGGTTCCAAAGGAAAGAAAAATATAATCCAAAGGACCATTACAATATTTATCCCGACGATTATATGGTGATTCCAAGTTCATACTGCGACGTTCACACTAGAGAGTGGGTTGAGGAAAACGGCGAAGACAACAACTCTAATGACGATTAAAGGAGGATGCAATGAAAGTAGTACCAACAATTATAAAATTTGCAATTGCTCATAAATTCGCGAAGAATAAAAGAAGAAAGAATTTGAAGAGAAATATTAGAAAACAAATTTTTAAACATCCCGTTGCTGGTTCAAAGATATTGTACAGAGCATCGAGAATTAAATTTAGAAATACTTTCTTGAAATAAAATAAAGACCCAGGAGATTTAGTTTCCCGGGTCTTTATTTTTGTTTAGAATTTAATTTTTTGATTTCTCTTTTAATACATCAAAAATTTTTTGATCAACTGTTGCTATAGTTACATCCATTTCATTATCCTTTAAAAATTCCTCAATAGTTTCTACTGCAACTTCTGCAGCTTCACTCTTTGGATAACCATAGATTCCAGATGATATTAGTGGAAATACAATGGATTTAAGTCCCTTTTCCTTTGCAAGATTAAGAGCAGAAAGATATGCCGCTCTTAGTAGCTCTTCTTCTCCCTTGTTGCCGTCAAAATAGACTGGCCCAACTGTGTGGATGATAAAAGGAGCTTTTAAACCGTATCCTTTTGTCATTACTGACTCACCTGGTTTAATTGGCGCAAGAGCATCGCACTCTTCTTGAAGCTTTGGCGAGTCTGCTGCTTCAAAAATAATTCCACAAACTCCACCGCCTCTTTTAAGTTCTTCGTTGGCTGCGTTAACAACTGCATCTACATCAAAATCTATAATACTTTTCTTTTCAATTTTAAGAGTCATAGTACACCCCCCATGTTAATAACTCCCATTGTATAAAATATGTAAATATTATCTCATATCAATGATAATACTTTTATGAGTACTTTTGCAAATATTTTTAAAAAAGTATTAAAAAACAAAATGTTTCTTAATACTTTTCGTAAAATTATAAATGTCCATACTTTTTGATTGTTGTTCTTTTCATAACAGTAATAATAATTAATAATACTACAAATCCCACTGGCACAGTTAGAAGAGGCTTGTCTAAAAATCCTGATACTAAAAATCCTACTGCTGATGATGCCCCTACTGAGAGAGCATATGGAAGCTGACTGGACACATGGGCTATGTGATCGCACCCTGCTCCGGCAGAAGATAGTATTGTCGTATCAGAAATTGGTGAGCAGTGGTCTCCAAAGACTGAACCAGAAAATATTGCTGCTAAAACAATATTTAAATAGTGCATGTGGTTTGTGTGTGCAAGGATTGGCACCATAATTGGAATTAAAATACCAAAAGTTCCCCAAGCTGTTCCTGTTGAGAATGATAAAAATGCCCCAACAATAAAGATAATTACAGGAAGTATCCACATTGGCATTGTTGAATTAGTTATAAGTGATGCAATATAAGATCCTGTGTTTAAATAATTGTCGCTCGTAATTCCACCAATTGTCCAAGCTAAGCTTAAGATTACTATTGCAGATAACATTGTCTTCATGCCGTCGACGATGGCATTCATAAATTCGTTAAAAGTAAGTAATTTTCTTGGAATATACATTATAAAAGCAACAAGTATTGCAACAAATGATCCAATAACTAGAGATAAGTTTACATCGGCACTACCAAAAGCTTCTCCAACGCCAACTTCACCTGTAAATAATCCACCAGTTCTAAGCATCATAATTACAGTAACAGCAATTAAACAAACTATTGGAACTATTAAATCAAAAACTCTTCCGTCTTTAGAATATTTATACCCAACATCTTCCTTATCTATAATTCTTGAAGTATCTTCAATCTCATATTTTTGCATTACGCCAATTTCATTTTTAGAAAATGCAAAATAAAATACAGTAAATAATGTCAAAAGCACATAGGCGTTCATTGGAATAGTGTTTAAAAATACATTCATTGGATTTTCGACACCAGTATCTCCAATAACTGCAACAACAGATGCTGCCCAACTTGAAACGGGAGCAATAATACATACTGGAGCGGCTGTTGAGTCAATTAAATGTGCAAGCTTTGCCCTTGATACTTTATTTTCGTCGATTATAGGCTTCATAACTGCACCTACAGTTAGACAGTTAAAATAGTCGTCAATAAAAATTAAAAGTCCAAGCAAAGTTGTGGCAAGTTTTGCTGAAGTTTTACTCTTAATCTTTGTGCTAGCCCATTTACCATAGGCAAAAGATCCACCTGCCATATTCATTACCATTACAAGGGATCCTAGAAGTGCCAAGAACACAATCATAAGTGCATTGTCCCCGAGCTTCGACCCCATCAATTGAAATACAGTTTCAAGGGCAGAAACAATATTTCCTCCTGCAAAAATTAAACCACCAGAAATAATACCAACTAATAGCGAGGTGATTACTTCCTTTGTCACAAGTGCAAGGGCAATTGCGACGATTGGCGGTACAATAGATAATATACCAAAATCCATCTTTCCTCTCCTTTTTACCAAATTATATATATTTTAGGATATTAAAGAAAATATATCAAGTTATTATCTCATCTCTTCTCTATAATGAGCCATAACATCAGAGAAAATTTCAGAACTTGAAAGAGGTGTATAAGTCACTGCATTGGCACCAGCCTCAATTGTTTCGAGTATGTGATCATCAGTATGTCCACCTGTAGCAATAATCGGAAATTCTTCACCAAGAAGCTCTCTACATTTTTTAATTAACTCGACAGTTTTAAGTCCTCCAGCGACATTTAAAACCCTAGCACCTGCATTTACTTTTCCCATTATGTCATCATTTAAAGAAATAACTGTGGCAACAACTGGAATGTCTAATGAGTCTGCAATAAGTTTAATATTATCATTTTTCATTGGAGCATTTACAACGACTCCAAGAGCGCCTAAAAGTTCTGCTTGCATGGCGATATTTAATGATCTAAGTCCATTAGTTGTTCCGCCGCCAACGCCAACAAAAACTGGAACTGATGCAGTTTCGCATACAGCACTTACAATTTTAAGTTGTGGCGTAAAAGGATATACGGACATAATCGCATGAGCATTGTTGTTGCATATAACTGCAATGTCATTTGTGAATAATAAAGACTTTATTCTCTTGCCATTAAAATTGATTCCGCTTGCTCTGTAGGAAACTTCAGGCACACTTACTTGTCTTTTTCTAAGTTCTGTTTGAATATATGGTACAAACTTTTTATTTTTGTTATCCATTGCTACTACTCCTCATCATAATTTTCGTTAATAAATTCAATACCTTATTATATTTTAAACCATTATTCAATTTATTAATAGATTTATTTATGTTATCATGTATTTATAATTAGAAAAAGGTGAGATTATGGACATGCATGCCCTTTCAAAGCGAGGCTTTGAGTTTGATGAATGTGAGTTAAAAGTTAAATATTCGATTTATCACACAGATATTCCCCTAGATCTTTCTTATGAAATGATGAAGGTACTTGAATATCTACTTTGGTATGTTCCAAATATTAACTCAATACAGTCTCACAGAAATGAACTTGTCTCATCACTTAACTTTGAAAATTTTGTATTTGGTCTAATTAAAAATCACATGGACTTGCAAAACAAAGATGTTGTGTTCTTAGAATATATCGACCCCGAAATCGTAAATTTTTACAGTTCTGAAATCTGCGTGAACAGTCAAAAATTAATCCTGACAAAACAGGAAGAAGAATCAAAGACCGACTCACTGCTTAGACACATAAGAAATGCCATAGCTCACGGCAACTTTAACGTAGTCGAGGGCCTCTTAATAGGATTTGACTACAATGATCGCTCAAACGATATAGATAAGTGCACGGCTATATTTAAAATTTTTCCACAAAATTTATTAAATGCCCTAAAGAGCCTAGACAGCGAGATAACATCAGAGATGCTAGCACAAGTTGCACTTCAAAGAACAGGTTATCATGTTGAAAGATATAAAAATAACGGAAACTATCCAAAGTTCGACTTATTTGTGAAAAAAGGCGACAAAAAATACGCACTTGAGATAAAAAAATACGAAGATTATAAAGTCCTGCCTCACGCTGAAGCAGAAAAACTAATTAAAGATTTTACGGGTATCTCAAAAGACATAAAGCCCGTCCTTTTCATCAACACGTCGCTACTTAGAGATGAGACTAAAGAAAGGCTCAAAAACGAAAAAGTTATTATACTCGATGTGAAAAATATAAATAAAATGTTAAACAATCGCGATATATTAAAAGAAATAGATGACTTGTCTTAGATAAGCCATCTATTTTTGTATAAAATATAAATTATTATAAAAATTCCAACAAAATTTGCTATATAAAATTTAGTCTTTAGAGTCTTGTGTCTAAATAAAATCATTGCGATATAACCACCAAGTCCACCACCTACTAATCCCATTAAAAGAAGCGTCCTTTCTTTTATTCTCCAAAATCCGTGCTTGGATTTAAATTTATCTATGCCATAAAAAATAAAATTAATTACATTTATGAGCACAAGATAGATAATAAAAATATTTTTATTACTTAAACTTTCTACAAATTGCATCTGTAGGACACACTCCTCTACACTTGTCACATCTTATGCATTCTAAATTATCTTGTGAAATTCTCATATCCACATCCATGTCGCAGGCTTTCTTGCACTTGCCACATTTTATGCACTTGTCCTCTTTAACTTCATATTTAAAAAATGAAACCTTGTTAAAAACTGCATAAAACGCTCCAAGGGGGCATAAAAATTTGCAAAAAGGTCTGTACATGAAAACTGAACCGACAATTAATAAAATTAATATTGCACTCTTTAGTAAAAATAAATTTCCAAGGCTGGATCTAATGGCAGGATTTGCAATAGAAAGAGGAATTCCTCCCTCCAAGATTCCTTGTGGGCAAATGTATTTGCAAAAATATGGAATTGTCGCTCCAAATTCGTCGCCCAAAAATACTGGCATCATCCACACCACAATGACAAGGATTAAGTACTTTAGATATTTTAAATATTTAAATTTTTCTGTGGAAAGCTTTTTAGATTTTATCCTATAAACTATATCTTGAAAAAGACCAAAAGGACACAAAAATCCACAAATGAGCCTTCCAAACAATGTGCCGAAGAGCATCATAATTCCAGCAACATAATAGGAAAAATTATATTTTATGCTTCCAACAACTGCCTGAAAAGATCCAATAGGACAAGCTCCAAGTGCTGCAGGACATGAATAACAATTAAGTCCAGGCACGCACACTCCCTTTAGCTTTCCGCTATAAATTGTCCCCTTGAAAAAGTTTTGAACTTTTAAATTTGTAGCTAATGTTGCAAAGACCTGTATAAAAAATCTCCTCGATTTAAAGTAATAATCTTTAATTTTTTTATCCAATGCCGATGCACTCCAAGCATATTCTTATTGCCTTTGCAATAACTGTCTGAACTTCACCTCTATAAGAGCCAAAACTTATAAAAATTATAGAAAGGGCCAATAAAAAATAGGGTGAATATTTTCTTATTTTAGAATTCATTTTCTTCTTACTTTCTCTTCCAAATTTCGTGATATACATCGTATTCTGGATCAAAGATTTTTGTCTTTTCAACTAGTTTAAATCCGTCAAAGTCAGGAATAAATGTGTCTGCATCTTTAACAATGGTATCAACTCTTGTAATTATTAAAGTATCAATTCTATCCCACAAGAGTTTTGTAATTTCTGCTCCGCCAATTACAAATTTTTCTTTGTCTTCAAAATTTTTAAGTACTTCGTCAAGCTCTTCAACTGAGGACACATAGTATAAGTCCTCTTTATCCTCTCTATCTTGTCTAGTAAAGACTATGGATGTCCTATTGGGAAGCTGTCTTCCAATGTCGTCAAAAGTGAGTCTTCCCATTATGATTACATTATTCGTTGTGTAATTTTTAAACATCTCAAGGTCATTATCTATATACATTATTTGCTTGCCTTCTGCAGCAATTGCGTTTTTATTGTCTACTAACATAAGTAATTTCATAAAATACCTCCAATAACAATACAATTGTACCAAATTTTAAAATTAATTGGCAATTGAATGCAAAAAAAGATATATCTCAATTAAATTGAAATATATCTTTGATTAGTACGGAAAATTTTATAAAACTTTGCTTAACACTTAATAGCTATAAGTAAAGTTATTACCATGTAAAATTGTGCCATAAAATAGCTTGTATAAATCACAAATATTTAAACCCAGCCATTTCTTAACCTAATGGTGCGGAAAGGGGGACTTGAACCCCCACGCAAATTAATGCACATGCCCCTCAAACATGCCTGTCTGCCAATTCCAGCACTCCCGCGAGCACATTAATTATTATAAGACAAATTTACATTATTG
>NZ_JBMNPQ010000004.1:0-50075 GCF_050943655.1 Peptoniphilus sp.
GAACTTTTTAACTAAGTAAGGATTTTTATGAAGAAAACTATAGATATATGCAATAATTTTTATAAAACTAAAAAAATTTCCTTTGAAGATTTTAAATATTTAATGGAGCTTGATGATTACAGTGAGCTTAATAAATTTGCTCGCGACTTGACCATTAAAAATTTTGGCAATAAAATTTACATAAGGGGACTGATTGAAATCTCAACCTATTGCAAAAATAATTGTTATTATTGTGGACTTAGAAGCGCAAATAACAACATGGACAGGATGAGACTTTCTAAAGATGAAATTTTAAAAAGAGTCGAGAAGGCAAATACTCTTGGGATAAAAACTGTAGTGCTGCAAGGTGGCGAAGATGATTTTTATTCTATAGATTATCTTTTAGATATTCTAAAAGAAATTAAAAAAAATTACGACATGGCAGTTACTCTTTCACTTGGGGAGAGAAGCTACGACGATTTAAAGAAGTTAAGGGAGTTTGGTGCAAATAGATTTTTGTTGCGCCACGAGACTTATGACAAAGATCATTACTACAAAATTCATCCAGAGAGCATGAGCTTTCGAAATAGAATCGACACGCTTTTTGAATTAAAAGACTTGGGATACCAAACTGGTTGTGGCATGATGATAGGCTCGCCCTATCAAAGGCTCGAAAATCTATATGAAGATTTAGAGCTAATTTTAAAATTAAAGCCACAAATGGTTGGACTTGGACCTTTTATTCCTCATCACGACACGCCTTTTAGAGATTTTCCAGCAGGAAAGTTAGAAGACGTGTTAAAGATTTTATCAATTGTAAGAATTGCCGATGAAAAATTACTTCTTCCCGCGACGACGGCTCTTGGCACAATTGATGAAGAGGGAAGGGAGAAGGGAATTTTGGCAGGATGCAATGTCCTTATGCCAAACATTGGAGATGAAAAGCTAAGGCAAAACTACAAGTTATATGACAACAAAATTGGAACAGAAGTAGAAAATAGCGATGATTTTTTCCATTTGAATGAAAAATTAAAAAAGATTGGTTATGAAATTTCCCTAGACAGGGGAGATTACAAGGGAGAGAGAAGAAATGTATAATAAAGCATCAGCAAAAGCAGAAGAATTTATTAATCACGAAGAAATACTTAAAACAATTGAATATGCTGAAGAGAATAAAAACAACAAAGAGTTACTTAGAGAAATTTTAGAAAAGGCAAAACTTGAAAAGGGACTAAACCACAGAGACGCATCTGTTCTTCTTTTATCAGAAGATGAAGAAATCAATCAAGAAATGTATGCACTTGCAAGAAAGATTAAAGAAGATCACTATGGCTCAAGAATTGTTTTGTTTGCACCGCTATATCTTTCTAACTACTGCATAAATGGCTGTGTTTATTGCCCTTATCATGCAAAGAATAAAAATATCAGAAGAAAGAAATTAACTCAAGATGAGATAAGACAAGAGGTAATTGCACTTCAAGACATGGGCCACAAGAGACTTGCACTTGAACTTGGCGAAGATCCAGTTAACAACCCAATCGACTATGTTCTTGAATCAATAGATACAATTTATTCAATCAAGCATGAAAACGGACAAATTAGAAGAGTAAATGTAAATATTGCCGCAACAACTGTTGAAAATTATAAAAAATTAAAAGATGCAGGAATAGGAACTTATATACTTTTCCAAGAAACTTATAACAAAAAGTCTTACGAAGAACTTCACCCAACTGGACCAAAGCACAATTATGACTACCACACTGAGGCCATGGATAGAGCAATGGAGGCTGGAATAGACGATGTTGGTATAGGAGTATTGTTTGGTCTTGAGACTTACAAATATGAATTTGCAGGCCTTTTAATGCACGCAGAACACTTGGAAGCAAGATTTGGCGTGGGACCTCACACAATTTCTGTGCCAAGAATTCAACCAGGCGATGACATAGACCCAAGCGATTTTAAAAATCAACTTGCCGATGATATTTTTGAAAAATTAATCGCACTCATTAGAATTTCTGTGCCATACACAGGAATGATTATTTCAACAAGAGAGTCTCAAAAAGTTAGAGAAAGAGCACTTGAACTTGGAGTAAGTCAAATTTCTGGTGGGTCAAGAACTTCAGTTGGCGGATATGCTGAAGAAGAGAAAAAAGAAGATAACTCTGCTCAATTTGAACTAGCAGACAACAGGACATTGGAAGAGATAGTTGACTGGCTAATTGAACTTGGATACATCCCAAGCTTTTGCACAGCTTGCTACAGAGAAGGCAGAACTGGAGATAGATTTATGCAACTTTGCAAGTCTGGACAAATTTTAAACTGCTGTCAACCAAATGCACTCATGACTTTAAAAGAATATTTATTGGATTACGGCTCAGATATTTCAAAAGATCTTGGACAAAAATTAATAGACGAAGAGCTTCAAAAAATTCCAAATGAAATAGTAAAGAGAAAAGCTAAAGAATATATTGAAGAGATGGAAACTGTAGGAAAGAGAGATTTTAGATTTTAATGGATTTAAACAAAACAAACTCTGGCAATAGAGTTCACATTGGATTTTTTGGAAAAGTTAATGCTGGCAAGAGTTCACTTATAAATGCTTTTGCAAACAGAGACATTTCAATTGTATCGGATGTAGAAGGGACGACAACTGATCCCGTATACAAATCTATGGAAATAAAGTCCCTAGGACCTGCCCTTTTAATGGATACACCAGGTCTTACTGATAAAACAGCTCTTGGACGTGAAAGAATTAAAAGAACTGGCGAAGTGCTAGACAAGACAGACATTGCAGTTATTGTAGTATCAAGCTGCGATGTAGAAGTTGAAAAAGATTTAATTAAAAAACTAAAAGATACTCCTCGAATTGCCGCAATAAATAAAATAGATCAGCTATCACGTGAAGAAATTGACAATATAAAAAAAGAATTTGATGGGGAAAATGTAATAGAAGTCTCTGCAAAAGAAAGACTTGGAATGGATACGCTTTTAAAAAATCTTTTGAAATTTGCCCCAAAGGTAAATGACAAATTATTTGACAGAATGATTAAAGAGAAAGATTTAGTATTCTTGGTAATTCCACAAGATATTGCCGCACCAAAAAATAGGATCATCTTGCCACAAGTGCAGTCCATAAGAGAGCTTCTTGATAAGGACGCAATAGTTTTGATGGTAAAACTTGAAGAGTTTAGTGACGCACTAAAGATAGTAAATAAGAATCCTGACTTAATTGTTGCAGACTCATCTGTATTTTTGGAAGTTTATGATAAAAAGCCAAAGGACTCAAAACTCACATCCTTTTCAGTATTATTTGCAAAGTTAAAGGGCGACATCGACGAGTATGTCAGGGGAGTGGAGGCTCTTAAGAATTTAAAAGACGGATCAAAAATTTTAATTGCAGAGTGCTGTACTCATGCGCCTGCAGAAGAAGATATTGGACGAATTAAAATTCCAAATATGATTAGAAAGAATATTAACGAGAATGTACAAATAGAAGTCTCAAGCGGTTCAGTTTTCCCAGAAAATTTTGACGATTACGACTTGATAATTCAGTGCGGCGGTTGTATGTTAAACGCAAAGAGCATTATGTCGAGAGTATCTAAGGCAAAGAATAAAGATATTCCAATCACAAATTATGGAATTGTTATAGCATACTTTAAGGGAATTTTAGATAAAATTGAATATTGATTTTAAAAATTTAATTTAAAAGGCTGATGGCTTGCGTTATGCATGCACATCAGTTTTTTTGATTTGGATTATTTTAAAGGAAAGTAAAATTTAAATGTTTTTACCTAAGAAAAAAGGATACCCAAAAGAGGTATCCTTGAAATACTTATTAATTTTTAAAAATTATTCTGCAATTTCTACTACTTCTTCGATTTCTTCAACTGCGCCATTATCTACAGTAGTTTCATCTTGAGTAGTTTCTTCTTCATCAGTTACAATTTCATCTTCAGAAGGTAGTTCAGTTTCTTCTTCAGCTGCGTTTTCATCTATAACTTCGTCTTCAGGAGTTACATTTTCATCTTAAGATGGAATTTCTTCAACTGCTTCATTTTCGTTTAAGTCTTCTTCGACAACTTCGTCTTCTTCTGGAAGAGCTTCTTCAGGTGCTTCTAGATAGCTTTTTGCTTCTTCAATTGCAGCGTTTATTCTATCAATTGCAAATTGAACTTCGTTTACTGTAGATTTCTTGTTATTATAAACGCGGTTTGCGTCAGCTATTGCTCTATTAAGTTCAGCAATTACTTTTGAATCTACATTTCCTTTAAGTTTGAAGTCGCGTAAATTCTTTGCGTCTTGAATATCTTTTTGAAGTTCAAGTTTTATTTTATTATCAGCAATTCTATCTCCTGCATCAATTGAATTGTAAGCTTCGTCAATAACTGCGTTTAGTTCTTCTATCATGTTATTGATTTCGCCAACAGTTGCTCTTGCGTTTCTCTTAACATCTTTTGCATTTCTAATAACTAGATCTACTTGTGCAAGTTTTTCTGGGTCAAGCTTTCCACGCAATTCGTTATTTCTTATATTAATTGCTTTATTAAGAGCAATGTTTAATTTTTCAATATTGTAGTGAGTTCTTCTAGAGTCATCAGTTTGTTTAGAAACTTCTCTTGCTTTTTCAAGTGAAGCTTGTAAATCTTCTGAAGCTTTAGATAGTTCTTCAGGAGATGCAAAAACATCTACACCTTTTAATAGGGCACGTGTAACTGAGAAACCAATTATTACGTGAGCTTGTTGCTCGCTGTCTGCAAGTTCAGTCGCATCAGCTGTAATAGTTTCTGCAACATTTGTTAGTAGATCAATTCTTACAACTAATTTTTCTCTAGCTTGAGTTAATCTTGTAATGCTATTTTTTGCAAGTTTATTTACAAATTCATAGGCCTTCTTTAATTCTTTTAACCAATTAAGTTGGTCCTTTCCTAATTCACCTTTAATATTTTCAAGTTTTTCAATAGCATTTCTAAGTTCTGACAACTTGTTAGTGATTTCGTCCTTTGAATAAGCGGCTTCAACATAGGCATTAGGGGCAATATTATCAGATTCTGCTGCTGCGTATACTGCTGGCATTGCTGTAGTTGATAAAATTGTCACTGCAAGTGTTAGCGCTACTTTGTTTCTACTTTTCATCTTTCTACCTCCTAATAAATGATTAATAGTTTTTGCGTACAAAGTAAATTGCAAGTACATTATTTCAATGTGCTTTCTTATTACTATATAAATAACGTACTGCACTTTTGGTATAATGTCAAGTGAAATGGTACAATTTTATTGTTCTAATTAAAACCAAAGACTCGGTGCTTTAAACCACCAAGTAAAACATTGATAAATACGCAAGTTGAGGGATTTATAAAGATTATAAAAAACAAGATTTAGCAGCCTAAAACTTGTTGGTCTGATGGGGATTGCTGGAGAAAAATTGTATTATGATTTTTATTTTACACAGAATTTACTATTAATTATTGTGCATGAGAAATCGTCTAAATACAATATTTCTTTAACTAAGAAAAGCTTCAATTGTAAACCATGTAAATGATATTCTATAACATTTTATAACATTCACTTATATAAATTAAGAAAAAAGGTTGCACGAGGCAACCTAATTATTATTTATGAAATTTTATTTCCACTTTCGTCGTATTTATAGAAGCCTTCTCCAGCCAAGACTCCAATTTTTCCTTCATCTATTTTTTGAGCAAGCATTTCTTTTTGTTTTTTGTAATCGTAAGGTGCTTTGTCGCCAAATTTTGCATCAAGCGCTTTAACTATTTCGTGGGCAGTTTTTAGTCCAACGATGTCAAATATTTCAAAAGGTCCTTTAGGTGAACCAGTGCCAAGTTTCCAAGCAAGGTCGATATCTTCTGGTGTAGAAATTTCTTTTACATATAAATCGAAACCTGCGAATAAAAATGGAATAAGCATTGAATTTAATAAATATCCCGGTTGTTCTTTTCTAAGTTGTAGAGGTATCATGTGAATATCTCTTGCAAATTGAACGACTGTATCAAAAACTTCGGGATCAGTTTTTGAAGTCATCATAACTTCTGCTGTATTGTGTTTGTGGATATCATTGGCAAAGTGAAGTGCCAAGAATTTTTCTGGCCTTCCTGTATATTCCATGAAAGATGATGGCAATAGGGAAGATGAGTTTGTGCAAAGAATTGTTTTTTCTGGCAAGAAGGGTGCCATCTTTTTATAAAATTCAATTTTTGCATCTAAATCTTCGCTCACGGATTCAATCACTATGTCTGCATCTTCTAGTGCCTTTTCAAGGTCAAGCTCAATCTTTAGATTGTCAAAAGTATCTTCAACTTTTTGTAGAGACTCTTCATAGTCGAAGCTTTCATAACTATCTGCGATTCCTCTTGCTAAGGCAGATGCTTTGTGAGTCGCGTTCATTTCTTCAATAGTTTTGATGTAATTTTCTTTTACACGAACTATTTTCGGCTTAGTTCTTCCAATAGATGACTCACTTCTTAGACAAATTGTAGTGTCAAATCCCCAGTATCTTGATAGAAAAGCAATTTGTGATCCTAGAACGCCACCACCACAAACAACAACTTTTTTAATTTTCATGTTACTCCTCCTTGAAGTTATTATTTCATACTACTTAAATATACCACTCTACAATAATTGTAAAACATAGGATGTGCGTAGAAATTTTTAAATAGATTTTAATGATATTAATTTAATACTGCATTAAAATATAGCGACTGTGATAAAATATAATTAATAAATATAAAGCGAGGGATTAATATGTTAGTTGCTGTTACTGCTGGTACTCCCGTGGACACGGAGCTTGGAACTTTTTTAGTTAAACAAAATGGATTTGATGTTTTATCTTATCCCGTTGCAAATTCTCCAAAGGAGCAAGACAGACTTCAATTTTTAGGAAAAGATTATTTGGAAGAGAAAGTTAAAAATATAATTGATGATGCTCTAGCAAGTGGCGCCGAGGCACTTTTTATATATTGCAATTCTCTTTCCACTGCAATTGATTACAAAAAAATTTCGAAGGAGAAAAATTTTAAAATAATAACACCGCTTGAAGTTTATGAAAAATATGCACAAGATTATAATAATATTGCGCTAATCGCTGCAAATTCTCAGTCTGCACATGGCATAGAAAATATTTTAAAAAGAAAAAACTCAAATTTAAATTTAATTAGCATTGGGATGCTACCTGTTGTAGTAGAAATTGAGGCGAAAAGAGAACCAAAACAAATAATAGAAAACTTGGGCCTAAAAACTCTTTTTAAATTTTTTGAAGAGACAAATTTTGGGAGTGACAAAGTTGAGGGCGTAATTCTTGGATGCACTCACTTTCCATATTTAAAAGAGGAGCTCGAAAAAATTACGAAACTAAAAATTCTTGATCCAGCTGAAGAAATGTTAAATGAACTAAGGAGCATTTCAAAATAAAATATACCTAATTCTAAAAATAATATAATTTAATGATATTTTTAAAAAGTTTATAATTAGAAAAGACGCAGGTACTTATTAGTGCATGCGTCTTTTTTGGAGTTAATAGTATTTTATTATCTATTTGCCATTATTATTTCGATCTCGTCTTCGTTAATTCCAACCATTGCTTCACCAATGTCTTCAGAAACTTCTGCGATGACATCATCGTCTAAATAATTTTCAACAGCTTTTACAATTGCGACAGCTCTTTTTTCTGGATTAGTTGATTTAAAAATTCCAGAACCTACGAAGACTCCCTCTGCTCCAAGCCTTCTCATAAGTGCAGCATCGGCTGGAGTTGCAACTCCACCTGCAGAGAAGTTTGCAACTGGTAGTTTTTTATTTTCACGCACATATTTTAATAGTTCGTAGGAAACTCCCATTTCTTTTGCTAGATGGTATAATTCATCTTCTCGTCTATTAGAAATATTTGCCATGCCTTCCATAATCTCTCTCATGTGAGTAACTGCTTGGCTTACATCGCCTGTTCCAGCTTCGCCTTTAGTTCTAATCATAGATGCTCCTTCTTCAATTCTTCTTAGAGCTTCAGATAAATTTCTTGCTCCGCAAACGAAAGGAGTGTTAAAAGAATTTTTGTCAATGTGGTATGCATTATCTGCAGGAGTTAGCACTTCAGATTCGTCTATGTAGTCGATTCCAATAGCTTCAAGCACAGATGCTTCCACGAAGTGACCAATTCTAACTTTTGCCATAACTGGAATTTTTACTGCTTTCATTATCTCTTTAATCATCTTTGGATCGCTCATTCTCGAAACGCCACCAGCTGCTCTTATATCTGCTGGTATTCTTTCAAGCGCCATAACTGCAACGGCACCAGCACTTTCTGCAATGCGTGCCTGTTCTGGGTTTGTGACATCCATTATAACTCCGCCCTTGAGCGAATTAGTTAGTTCCATAAATCTTGTATTCATAATTTTCTCCTTGTAGATTAATTTGTTAAAGCAATTATATAAATAATCTGGTATCGTTAAAAGTATCAAAGGTATATTATTTGGAGGTACCAGATGTTTAGTTTAAACTTTAATGACGACGAAGATTTATTTGTGCAACTTTATGAATTTATAAAGGCTGAGATTATTTCGGGAAGATTTTCAAAAGATATGATGCTCCCGTCTAAGAGAAACTTGGCAGATCATTTGGGGATTTCTGTAAATACTGTAATGAATGCTTATGACAATTTAATTGATGAGGGATATATTTATTCCAAAGAGCGAGTTGGATATTTTGTAAGCCCCGTTGAAAATATTTTGAATATAAAGACAAAAAATATAAATAGAGAGATAAGCCGAGAAAATAATTATAAATATAACTTTGATCTCAATAAAAATTCTGACTTTGCCTTTCCAAACACAAATTTTAAAAAAGTTTTAAACGAGGCGCTTTTTGAACAGAAAGAATTAAATGAGAGGGACGACAAGGGCCTTTATAGCTTGAGAAGTTCTATAAAAAATTATCTAAAGTCTGCTAGAAATGTTGATGTATCGGAAGAGGCAATAATAATTAGCTCGGGCATGGAATATTTATTTCAAATTTTATTTTATATTTTGCCTGAAGATACAATATTTGGTCTAGAAAATCCTGGATATAGAGAAATTAAAAATCTCTTGGAGATGAACGAGAAAAATTACATATATCAGGACATAGACGAGAGCGGAATCGTCATAAAAAATAAAGATATAACATCTTTACTAATAACTCCATCTCATCAGTTTCCGACGGGAAATATCATGCCAATAGGAAGGAGAATAGAACTTTTAAATTATGTCCAAAAAACTGGCGGATACATAATCGAAGATGACTACGACAGTGAATTTAAGTATTACGGCAGGCCAATACCTGCACTTAAGAGTCTCGATGGGCCAGATAGAGTAATCTACATCTCAAATTTTTCTAAGTCAATTTCACCAACGCTTAGAGTTTCGTTTATGGTTCTTCCCAAAAATCTCTTGGAAAAATATGAAAGCATAAAGCCCTTTTACAATTGTCCCGTGCCAAATATAATTCAGATAAGCATTTCAAAATTTATCGACGAGGGCTATTTTGAAAAACATTTAAATCGCATGAGGAGAATTTATGACGACAAAAGAAAGTTTGCGCTTAGCTTTTTTGAAGGCGATAAACTTTACAGAGTAATCGACAAAAAGGCGGGACTGCACTTTATTTTAGAAATAAAGGCAGATTTAAGCGAAAAAGAAATAGAAAATGCCATGGCGGATAGAGGCATTTTCATAAGAGGCCTTGCAAATTATTACGAGGGAGAAATAAAATATAAATATCCGAGAATGATTATTGGATATGGAAATATGAGCGAAAGAGAATTAGAAGAAGCAATTGAAATTTTTAAAGAAATTATTAATAGCTTGTCAGACAAATAAAATTAATAAAAGTTGGAGGTAATGGGTGAATTATAAAAATAAAAAATATTTATTTTATATAGAAATTTATTTACTTCCAATTGTTTTTTTCTGTGGAGTAATAAAAATTATTCACGAAATAAATTTTGTGCCAATCTTTAACAATGCTGCAATAATTTTTTCGTTTTTGCTGCTTTTGATTAGTCAAATATTTTCTATCTTTAAATTTATAGAGAGTGAATTTAAAAGTTATATCAAAGTAATTGGAACTATTATCTTAATAACGATAGCTATTTTGGGACTTTGGGCTTCATTTATAATTTCAATTTTTTCTTATTGCAACAGCTTCAGCATAAATTATGAAAACAAGAGATATTATATTGAAACGGATGGATTCCCTGACATTTATTACAATGTGTATGAGAAAAATAATTTAATCACGATGAGAAAATTAAATGAAGAGGAAATTATTTATACATTTAAAAATCTAAATAAAATTGAAGACAAAGATGCAAGGGACATAATCAAGAATATAACTGATAAAAGTGATGGCGAAGATAAAATTTGGCAGAATAGTAAACATATAAACTCTTCGTCCAATAGTATTGCAAATCAAGAATTTGAAAATGGGAAAAAGCGCGAAGAAATTCTAAATAATTTCGAAATAAGTGATGTTAAGAAAATTCAAAACTCGAGTTATGGATTAATTGAAGTTGATCATGCCATGGCAAGAACTTTTTGGAATTTTGTAAAAATAAAAGGTGGAAAAATTATATTTATTTCAGAGGCGCCAGACACAAGTCCTTCAGTAGATGGTGAGGTAACAGAGAAGGGCGAAATTCGTCTAATTTTTACAGATATAAATGGGAATGTCAATAAATACAAATCTACAGATGGAGGTTATAACTGGTCAAGGTATTATTCAAATGAAATCAAATAAAAAAAGTCGCATTAATTTGCGACTTTAAACTGTTATTTGTTCTATTATTTTTGCAACCTTAAGGGGCATTGTAATCTTATGCTCACCTGGGACGAATGTAGTTCTTCCCATTTCGTTACACTTATCAACAAAGGCACTTGCAGATTCAATCATCTCAAGATGAACGAGTAGATTTCCAACATCCATTGCACTTGCACCTTCTTCGATTGTAAATGTAACATCGTGAATTTCTGTGCCACATATGTCTGCTAAAATTTCTTTTGCCTTCATTCCTTCTTTTATTTCATAATTTCCAGGAAGAATTTTATTGTTAAGTCCCATTTCGTCCATGAGTCTTTTATATTCTTGAGTTGAAGTAATTAAATTGTTATTAAGTAGAATTTCACCAAGCTTATCCACATCAGTATTTGCTGGCACATTTATCATTAAGCTTTCTTTTTTATCGGACTCTTCCTGTTTTTCCTTAACTATTGGCATTTCATATTTTTCATCAGTTTTTCCCATTAAGTTTAAAACTTCTGTCTTTGATTTGTCAAACTCGTCACTGACTCTAAAATTTGCCTTTCCATTATTTATTGCATTTGCATAGAGGCGATCGATGCGCGACTTTGCAATAAACACTAAAAATACAAAGAAAAATATTAAAAATAAAATTTCTAATAGCTTCAAGAAAAACAATGAAACTTTATTAAAATCTTTCAAATTATTCCTCTTTTCATATTTTGTCACTCTTTTGATATAATTATAGCAGATTAAGGAAAAATGGTGAAGACAATGAGAGAAATTATTATTACTGAAAATGATGCTGGAAGAAGAGTGGATAGATTTTTAAAAATTTATTTTGAAAAAGCTCCTCTATCTTTCATTTATAAAAATCTCAGAAAGAAAAATATAAAAGTTAATGGCAAGAAGGCTAGTCCCGAAGATATTTTGCAAAATGGCGACGTCATAAAATTATTTTTAGCAGAAGATACGATAAAAAAATTCAAGAAAGACATGGAAAAATCTAAAAATTCAAAATTTCCAGACGTCCTATTTGAAAATGAAGACATTTTGCTTGTAAATAAACCAGTGAATATGTTAACTCATAACGATCAGAGAGCCTATCAAGATAATGCACTTGACAGAATGGTAGACTATTTAATTTATAAAGGCGAGTACAACCCGAGACTTGAAAATTCCTTTAGACCTGCCTTTGTAAATAGGCTCGACAGAAATACATCGGGCATACTTATCGGTGCAAAGAATTTAAAATCTCTTCAATATTTAAATGCAAATATTAAAAATAGAAATATTTCGAAATATTATCTCACAATCGTAAAGGGAAGCATTGAGAAAGATTTTAAAGTCGACATTAATCTTAAAAAATCAAAGGACAATGTTGTGAGCAAAAACAGTAGCGGCAAGAGATCCCTTACAGAATTTAAAGTTTTAAAGACGAAGGGAGGATATACTCTTCTTTCTGTAAACCTAATTACGGGAAGGACTCATCAGATAAGGGCGTCTTTAAAGGAAGCAGGATATTTTATTATCGGGGACAGAAAGTATGGACTAAAAAGTGAAAACGACAAGTTTAGAAAATTGGGACTCGATTCTCAGTACCTTCATAACTTTTGTGTGAACTTTGATTTAGATGAGATGAAAGAAATAAGTAATAGGAATTTCATTTCAATGCCAAATGATAAGATGACAAAGATCGCAGAAGATTTATTTGATATTAATTTAGGTGAAATTTTAAATGAAAAAGGTGTTTTTTAACTCTCCTTTAGAGGATTTTGATTATAAAAAATATGCGCTCGGCGAAACTTTTTATATTTTGCCATCAGAGAGTGCAATAAATTCTAAGATTCGAAGCGAGGTAATAAGTGGAATAAACATTGTAAATACAGAGTTTATGACATTTGACAATGTTTCGAGGCTTAAAAGTGTAAAGGAAGCCGACGATGTAGTAAAATTTATTGTCCTAAAGAAAATTCTAAAGAAAAATTTTAAAGATGTTGAAATTTTTGACGAAAGTGTGGATATAATTCTAGAATTTTTCGACGAGCTTTTGAGGAATGGAAAGAGAAAAAAAGATTTAGAAAAATTTTCTCAAGATGCAATAAAATCTTTGTCAAATTCTTTTGAAGAATTTTATAAGTACTTTGAAGACAGGGGTTTTTGCCTCTCTACAGGCTTGTCAGAAACTTTGCCTTTAGATTTAAGTGCAGATACAATAATAATCGATGGCTTCGCGAGCTTTAGATATTATGAAATGGAGTTTATAAAGAAAATTTCTGACGATAAAAATGTAATTATAAATATTCCGTTTAACATAAGTGGAAATGAAGTTATAGATGACACATTAAGAACTTTTTATGAATTGGGTTTTGAAATAATAAAAAGTGAAGAGACGAGCCTTGAAGCTTTAGCTAAAAGTGCGAATATAAAAATTTTAAATTCCAAAGATGATTTCTACAATATGTTTTTTATGAATTTAAAGAAAGATATTGTAGAGGATGCGGGAAATATTGACATTATAACTGGATCAAATACACTTGCAAGAAAGATTAGGGATAGATCTAAATATCACGGGCTCGATTTTAATATGGACATAATGGAGAGGTCTCTAATAAAAGAAGAGCTACTGGCACTTTTGGATTTTCTGGAGAACAAGAGCAAAAAGAATACGATAAAGAGGCTTAAACTTTTTTATTTTGCTATTCCAGTGGATAAAATCATGCTGGAAGAAGATTTACTCAAGCAAAATTTTTCTAATATCAACGACATAGATTTGGAGAGTCTTACAGAAGTAGAAATGCCTAAGAGTCACCTTAAAAATTATTTAGACGGCGTAAAGTTTTTGCAATCTGAGTCAGTTAAAAGTGTTGCAGATTTAGATTATTATCTGGACTTTTTTAAAAATTATATAAAAAGTTTGGAAGATGGAATAGAAGATAGATTTAATCCCAATATCTACGACTATGTTTATGTGAGAGATAGAAATTTTTCAAAGAAAATTTTGGAAATTCTCGATAGGATGAAAAATTTAAAAGAGTTCTACAGAGAAATTAGTTACAAGGAATTTAAAGTAATTTTTAAAAAATATATAGAAAAAATTAAATTTAGAGCCCTACAAAATAGGGAGCTAGTAGATTTAAAAAATCTTCAGTCCATGTACTATCAAAATTTTGAAAAACTATATTTAGTGGGATTTGATAAAAATTATGAGAGAGATAGAGATAAAAACTTTATCTATAGCAGAAAGACTCTTGAAGATTTAAAGAGGCTAAAAATTAGAGAAGATGAATCTCAAATAGAATTGTTGGAGCTAATTTATGCGGCAGTAAACTCCAAAGAGACTTTAATTTTAATAGATAATATTAAAGACGGAATATCCAAGAATTTAAATCTCGTAAAGAAAAAATTAAATATTACTCCAGCTGATTATAAAAGAGAATTTTATTCATCAGAAATCGAAATTTCAAATAAAAGAGACACTAGGACTTATGATATACCAGATGAATTAATAAAAAAATTAAATTTTAAGCTAAGTAACAGGATATATTCTGTGACAGATTTTGACGTTTTAAAAGAGTGCCCCAGAAGATTTTTATTTGAGAGAATTTTTAAGCTCGAAGAATTTGCTCTTGAATATGACGACAAATTTTATTTAAAAATGGGAGACAGGTTCCACAATATTTTGGAGAAGTATTTTAAGATTGAAAAAACAAGACTAGACGAAGATTTGCTCAAAAAGTTAGTATTAAAAGAAAACTTTGGATATAAATCATATGAGGACCTAAAATTTTTAGAAAGAGTTCAGGTTATAAATGATTTTAATTTTTTAAAAGAATATATTTCAGCCGATTTAGAAGATCAAAAAATAGACGCCCTTGTGCCAAAATATTTTGAAAAGAATATAGAAATTCAAATAGATGACATTAAAATAATGGGAAGAATCGACAGAATAGATTCAAGCGAAGACGGATTAGAGGAGTCCATCATGGACTATAAGAGTAGCTCGAGTTCTTTAAAGACAAAAAAAGATATATTAAATGGAGATGCTTTTCAAATTCCACTTTATGCTCTTGCGAGACTAAATGAAGGCAAAAAATTTGTAAAGGCAAATTACGGAGTAGTTCGAAATGCTGAAGTAGTTACAGTTTTAAAAAATAAAGATCTCCGCGAGAAGAAGGGAAGAGTTCAGTATTATTACTCAAGCGATGAACTTCAAAATATTTTTTCGAATTCAAAGCGCGAGATAATAAATATAGTTGGAAGTTTAAAATCTGGAAATTACGAGTCAACTAGCAAGTGTGAGAGATGTATTTACACAGATATTTGTATTAATAAGTGAGGTAACAATGGATAAAAAAGTTTTGAGAAAAGAATATTTTAAAAAGAGAGCTAATATAGAAGATAGGCAGGAGAAGAGCGATACAATAAAAAATAGATTGAGAGATCTTGATATTTATAAAAATGCAGAGTCTGTATTTATCTTCATATCTTTTAAATCTGAAGTGAACACTCACGAAATGATTAAGATGATAAAAGAAGACGGAAAGAGATTATTGGTTCCTCTAGTTAAAGGCGACGAGATGATTGCAACAGAAATTGACGGCATAGAAGATTTAAGAGAAAATCACATGGGAATTTTGGAACCAAAGGATGGAGAGGCAGCGGATAAGATTGACCTTACAATTACACCAGGCCTTGCCTTTGATAAAGACGGATATAGACTTGGATACGGCGGGGGATATTACGATAAGTTCTTTGCAAAAAATGAGACTACTTCTCTTGCAATTGGCTTTGACGAACAAAGAACTGATTATGTTCCACACGAAGATTACGACAAAAAAGTTGATTATCTCTTGACCGATAAAAACTTTATCAAATTTTAAAATTTTATATTAAAACAAAAATCCTCCAACACTAATGTGTGGAGGAATTTTTTATTGTTTAGAAAATTCTAATCTGTACTCTCTTGGCGTTAAGCCAGTATATTTTTTAAAAGTCATTGAAAAGTGCGGTTGTGATGAAAACCCGCAGGCAAAAGAAATGTACTCGAGAGTCTTTTTATTTTCCTTTAAAAGATTTTTTGCCATATTTGTCCTCAAAGTGTTTAGATATTGACAAAATGTAAATCCAGTCTCTTCTTTAAACAGTGAACAGAGATAATTTTTTGATACGTGAAGAGTTTCTGAAACATCTTTTAAATTTATATCCCTGTTAAAATTATCATTAATTATTTTTATCGCTTCATCAACAATTTCATTGTCACTAAAAGAAATTTTTTCAAGAAGTGTTTCAGAGTAGGATTTAATAATATTTTCCGCTAAGCTTTCTAAGCTCTTGATATCTTTAACATTTTCTAAGATTAAAGAAAATTCTTTGTGTAAGTCAACTAAATCTTTGTTATATGTAATCAAAAAATATGTATATAGGAATGAGTTAAGATCTGCAATGTGTTTTTTAAATTTTAAAAAATTTTTTGAGTCGTCTTTGGTGTAGTGTTTAAAAACTTCGCTTGCCCTCTTTACTGAGTCGGGCCTTGAGAGTTGTGCTAAATTTAAATAGTTAGTCATCTATTCCTCCTTAGTTTGTTATTAAAAAAATTATATTAATTTATATAACAATGTTTTTGTGATTAAGGATATTATATAGTAAATGATAAAAAATATCAATTGGAGGTTATTATGAATAAAATAAATATTATTTACTGGTCAGGAACAGGCAACACTGAAAAAATGGCCGAGGCAATTAAAAAAGGAATTGAAGAAGCAGGTGGTGAAGCAAAATTATTAAAAGTATCAGATGCAAATATTTCTGATGTAGAGGAAGTAGATAAAATAATTTTTGGATGTCCAGCAATGGGTCAAGAAGAATTAGAAGAAATGGAAATGAGACCATTTATGGACGAGGCAAATAAAAAGCTATCAGGCAAAAAGGTGGCGCTCTTTGGTTCTTATGAATGGGCCGATGGAGAATGGATGAAAACTTGGGAGGAGGAAGTTGAAGATACAGGAGCCACTATTGTGGACACATTAATAGCTTATGACTCTCCTAATGAAGACGCCCTTAAAGAATGTGAAAGTCTTGGAAAAGATATGGCAAGAGCATAAAGATAATTATAAAAATAATGTATTAAAATTTTATAGATACATTGATGAACTAGAAGATTTAGAATATTTGACACATTTAATTGGATTCCATTCGGCACCCACCGTAAGTAGAATTAAAGTTGGATCTCTTGTAAACATAAAAAATTCAAAAAGAAATTTAATTAATACTTGGAATGAAAATAAAATAAATATTGCAAAGTTTTTCAAAATAAAATTTGTAGAATTAAAGAAAGATGACAACTCCTATCTAATATATTTTTATGACGAAGATAGACTTTTAAAAAGAATTAGAAGTGAAGAAATTTCTCTGTACTTATCTCTTGTGGGATATGAGAAAAAAGGAAGCATTGATTCATATATAAAAAAGCTAAAGGAGAATTTTGAAATATTAGTACCCCCAGAAGTTGGAATTTTTCTTGATTACCCTCTCTTAGATGTAATTGACTTTATGAAAGATTCAAAAAAATGTAAATATTGTGGCTACTGGAAGTGCTACAACGATGTTAAAGGTGCCAAAGATAGATGTAGTATTTATGACATAACAAAAATGGAATATATTGCCAAACTAATAAATTAATAAAAACAACCTTATAAGATTACCCTCAAAAAATAGACGAAAAAATGCCCTAAACTTAGTGCTCTAAGAATAGGGCAGCATTCGTCTATTTTGTTTTTAAAATTTTATCCAAAAATTCTTTTACATCTGCCTTGTCTGGTTCATCTTCGATGATGTCAATGTGGTCAATACCCATCATCTCGTGTGCAATGTAGAGTCCTTGTTTTACTAGTTTTTCTACAGAATAATTTGTTCCAAAATATTTATTCATTGAAGAGATATAGGCAAGGTTTGATATTTCGTCTGATAAAAATCCTTCGTCACTTCCAATGCCATTTCTATAATCTGGAAGTAGAGTGATGTAGACAGATTTTAAACTCATCCTAAGCTCGCCGTAACTGTCGTCTAAGTTAAAAGTTTTGACAAGCTCAAAGAAGAAGTCCTCTCCATTAAGTGCGTCAAAATTATTTCCAATAAAAATTGAGCTCCTGTTTGGATTTAAAACTTTAACTATTACATCATTTCCTCTTAATTTTACAGATATGCCAGTTTTAAGTTTTAATATGAATGTATCCTTGTTTGGATATCTTTCTCTAATTTTTCTTGCGAAGTGATCATTTACAAAAGAAAGCTTTACATAGATTATTGAATTTTCTGGCGCGTTTCCAGAAATTTTTCCCTTGTAGTGAGTGTCCTTTTCTTTTAAAATTGAACTTTCGTGTACAATCTCAGGAATTTTATTTAAATCCCCAAGTGAGATTTTGTCGATGTATGTTGGTGCTTCTGCTGAAACTATGTCTGTCTTTTCAACATATTGCTCGACTATCTGACTGTTGTTTACAAATAGAATTTTATCTACTGCGCCGTCTTTAATCTCAAGCTTTACAAACTCGTGCCCTTCAATTATGTTTACTCCCTTATCTTTTAAATAATTTTCAAAGTCTCTGTGAAATGTAACTGTTCTAACGTCAAAAGAGTCTGTTGAAGGATAAATGCTTAAGATTGCTTCTCTAAGTTCAGACACAAGAGATGTCCTTCTCAAATTAAATAGTGTGGCAAGTAAATAGTATAAACTTGAGTCCACAAAATCTGTGAAATAAAAATATTTTTCAATAGTTTCGTTCTCATCAAAAGATTTAGGTTTTAGGAGCAACTTTTTGATTTTAAACTTTGTGTTTTCACTGACAACGAATATATCCCTGTAGACATGTGAGTTTAAATCTATTATTTCTATATTGTCGGGGTTGTCTATTTTATTTTTTAAATTTTCTAATTCTTCATCAGAGAGAATTTCTTTTAAAATTTCATAAGTATTTGCAAAGTTTGAAAAAATATATCTATCATCGAAAGTTTTATAATTAGGCATTCCTGTTTTGTCGTTAATCGGCAAAAATTCATTGTATTTCTTTTTATAAATTGTAATATTTTCACCAGGCAAGTTTGCGTGATTAATAAGTCCGTATGCAAGAGATAAATTTCCGATTCCATTACCGATTAAATAAGCTTTGGTATTTTCGTCGCGATCAGGCGATATGAGTTTTGGTTTTTCTTTTTCGTCGCTTATCTTTTTACCAATAGCTACTGCAGTCGTAATGGTAGCAGCAATTGCAACTTTTTTTAAACTGTCTTTTTTTGACATATTATTACCTCCTACTTTTTTTTACCCCAAAATATAACTATTAAGCGCGATAAAATTGTGAAAAATCACTTTACCAAGTATAATGTATAGAGGAGTGATGATATGAAAAATTATGAATTAATTGAAGAAAAATATATAGATGAAGTCTCCTCAGACTGTAAAGTCTACACTCACAACAAGACGGGAGCAAAAATTTTAACTCTATCAAATAGTGATAAGAATAAAGCTTTTGGAATTGGATTTAGAACTCCACCAGTAAAGGGCAATGGAGTTTGTCACATTGTTGAACACTGTGTTTTATCTGGTTCTAGAAAATACAAAACTAAAGAGCCGTTTATGGATTTAATAAAGTCAAGCCAACAAACTTTTTTAAATGCCATGACTTTTCCAGACAAGACAATTTATCCAATTTCAAGTAGAAACAAAAAAGATTTCTACAACTTGATGGATGTATATTTAGATGCAGTATTTTATCCAATGATTCACGAAGAAGAAAAAATATTTCTTCAAGAGGGTTGGCATTATGAAATCAATAGCCGCGACGATGATTTAAAATATAACGGCGTTGTATATAACGAGATGAAGGGAGTTTACTCTTCGGCAGAAAATATTGTTGCCGATGCTCTTACCTTTAATCTTCACGAGAATTCAAGCTACGGAGTTGACTCAGGAGGAGATCCAGCTTTAATTCCAACACTTTCCTACGAAGAGTTTAAAGATTATCACAAAAAATATTACCATCCAACTAATTCATATATTTATTTATATGGCGACATGGATATGGAAGAGGCACTAAAATATATTGACGAAAATTATTTAGATAATTTTGAGAAGATTGATCTAAATTCAGAAATTATTTTAAATGAAGAATTTGATAAAGAAAAAGATGTAGAGATAACTTTTTCTGCATCAAAAGAAGAAGCTACAGAAAACTCTGACTTTTTGGCACGTGGATGGACTATTGGATATCAAACTTCTAAGATGGACATTTTCATGCGAGACTTTTTATCTTCAATTCTAATTGAATCTGAATCTGCACCACTAAAGAGGGCAATTTTAGATGCCGAGATTGGTGAAGATGTTTATACAGAGACATCAACATCTCTTCCTCTTGATTTTTCAATTGTAGTAAAAAATACAAGTGCAGACAAAAAAGAAGAATTTTTAAATTTAATCGATGAGAAGTTGAGAGAATTAGTAGAAAACGGAATCGACAGAGACCTAATAGAGGCCACATTAAATAGATACGAATTTGTATTTAGAGAAGGCGGAGGCAATCAAAAGGCAATAATTTATTATATAAGAGCACTTAACACTTGGCTATATGATAAATCACCTCTCGATTCACTATACTATATCGATGTTTTAAATGAAGTGCGAGAAAGAATAGACGACAACTTTGTAGAAAAATACATTGAAGAAAAACTTTTAAACAATAAATATGCAGTAAATGTTGTTGCAAGACCAGAAATCGACAAAAATGAAAAGCAAGACGAAAAAGTAAGAGAAGAACTTGCAAAAATTAAAGAGTCACTTTCTGAAGAAGAACTTGACGAAATGATAGAAAAAAGCAAGGCGCTTTTAAAATATCAAATGGAAGAAGATTCTCTTGAAGCGAAAAAGACTATTCCAACTCTTGAACTTTCTGATATTGACAGGGACATCACAGAATATAAAGTAGTTCACGATGAGATTGACGGAGTAAAATATTTAAAATCAATAGAGGACACAAATAAAATTGTCTACACAAATATCTGTCACGATATAGGATTTTTAAATGAAGATGAAATTGAAAAAATGTCGCTCTTAACAACACTGCTATCTCTTCTCGATACAAAGAATTATTCTTATGAAGAACTTAACAATGAAATTTACAAGAGCACTGGTGGAATTTATTTTGCGCCAACAGTGTATGTTGACTCAAAAGATAATAAAAAATATTCTGTAAAATTAAGTATCAAGATGAAGTCACTTGCAGAAAATGTGTCAAAGGGACTAGAAATAATAGATGAAATTATAGAAAACACAATACTCGATTCTAAGAAGAGAATAAAAGAACTTCTATATATAATGAAGTCAAGAATTGAGTCTGGACTTCTTTCCAATGGACACCAAGTAGTAATATCAATTGTAAAATCCTATTTTTCAGAAGCATCAGCTTATCAGTCTCACATAAGCGGAATGGATTATTATGAATTTTTAAAAGATTTAGTTGAAAACTTCGACGAGAGATGGGACGAACTGTTAAAGAGTTTCAATTCTCTTTACCAAAAATTATTTAACAGAGAAAACTTGATAATTTCTGTAACTGGAGAAGAGGAAGACTTAGAAAGTATTAAAGATGACTTTAGAGAATATATTGACACTTTAAACACTGAAACAGTTACTCCTGGAAATTTCAACTTCAAAGATACAAATAAAAATGAAGGATACTACATGACTTCAAATGTTGTATATGTTTCTAAGGGATATGATCTAACTAAGCTTGGACAAAAATATGTGGGAGATTTGACAGTTCTTTCAAATATTTTAAATTCAAGTTTCTTACACAACGAAATAAGAGCAAAGGGCGGAGCTTATGGAGGAGGAATTACAATTCCAAGAACAGCTACACTTGCGACTTATTCATATAGAGACCCTAATTTAAAAAATACTGTGGAAGTTTATGATAAAATTGGAGAATTCGTAAAGAATTTAAATATTTCTGATGAGGATCTTAAAGACTTTATCATCGGTTCAATGAATACTTTTGATCCACTTCTATCTCCAGAACAAATTGGAGATTTAAACTTGGCAAGATACATCACAAACTTAACTAGTAGTGATGTCAAAAAATCAAAAGAAGAGGCACTTAATACGAATCTAGAAAAGTTAAGAGCCTTTGGAGAAGTAATCGATAAAGCCATGAAGAAAAATTATCTTGCAGTAATCGGCAGCGAATCAAAAATAAGAGAGAACGAAGAATTATTTAAAGAAATCAAATCAATAAAATAGTAATCACACGCCACTTGTTGGCGTGTTTTTTCGTTAGTAAAAGGTTTTATAATCTTTAATTGGAGTATAAATATTAGTAGAAATATTTTTTAAGTTTATTTACGGATGGAGGAATTATGACAGAAATTAATTATGATGATGTTTTGTCCATCATGGAGAAAGAGATGAGGAATGCTTCTAAAATATTTTTTGAAGAAGAGCCTCATAAAAATTTCAAAATGAAGGGCAAAAACGATTATGTAACTGTAGTAGATTTTAAAGTGCAAGAATACTTAAAGGAAAAACTCCTTAAATTAATAGACACATCAACACTTCTAGCTGAAGAAGATGGCTTCGACAAAACAGATTTTTCAAAATACACTTGGATTTTGGATCCCGTTGATGGAACGACAAATTTATTTCACGGGCTAAACCATTCAGTGATAAGTCTTGCTTTTATGGAAGATGAAAAAATAGTAATCGGTGCAATTTATGATCCATTCACAGACGAATTTTTTAAAGCAATTAAGAATAAAGGTGCATATTTAAATGGAAAAAAGATTTCTGTTTCAGATGTGGATGACTTCAACAAAGCTCTAATAGGAGTGGGCACGGGAGGTTCAAGATTAAATAGGACTGATGAAACTTTTGATATGCTTAGATTTATTTTTGAAAATACTGCAGGAGTAAGAAGAATTGGTTCAGCGGCTCTTGAGATTGTATATGTTGCATGTGGAAGGTATGACGGGTTTATTGAAGATGGTCTAAACCTTTGGGACTATGCAGCAGCAAAACTCATAGCGGAAGAAGCAGGTGGAGTTGTTTTTGACATGCACGGTGAAGAAATAAATACTCAGAGAAAGGGTGGAATCATCTGCGGCAACAAAGTTGTGACAGGTGAGCTTAGAAGATTTATTTATTAAATCTTACACATTCTATTCATAAATTTTACAAAGATTTTACATTAACAAGTTAATATCATTTGGAGGAGTAATTACATGAGACATTCGATAGTAGATATTGGTTCAAACACCATTAGGCTAATAGTATTTGAAGTGGAAAATAATGACATAAATTCTGCCACAAAAATATTAAATAAAAAGTACACAGAAGGGCTTATCACACATGTTTATGATAGAGAACTTACAAGTAAAGGAATAAAAAAGTTAAAGAAGACTTTATCCAGCATCCAAACTGTAGTAAATGAGTTGGATTCGCAAACTTTTTCACCTTTTGCAACAGCTTCTCTTAGAAATTTATCTAATGAAGATGAAGTTTTAAAAGAAATAAAGGACGAACTTGGAATAGATATTGACGTCCTATCTCAAGTTGACGAAGCAAAGATAGGTAATATTGGAATAATGTCCGCAATGGATGTAAATGACGGGCTCACTATAGATATTGGTGGTGCCAGTACAGAGATAGTTTCCTTTAATGATAAAAAACCCACAGATATTTTAAACTTAGAGCTAGGTTCGCTTTTACTTTTCAATGAACATGTGGGCTATATTATGCCGACAAAAAAAGAAATGAAAGCCATAGAAAAAACTGTAAAGAGAAATTTAGTTCTTGGAAATCATGATATAAATACGAAAAATCTAATTGGGATTGGAGGAACTATAAGAACTGCAGGAAAGGTTATGGCAGAGCTTTGGACTGATGACAACAAGCACTTTACTCTAGATGATTTAGACAATTTAATTGGAAGAATAAAAGATAAAGATTCAGAAACTGCAAGAGCTATGGTAAGAGCAAACCCATCAAGACTTCACACATTGATTCCTGGGATTATCATATTAAAAGTAGTTATGGAGAAATTAAAAATTGATTCAATCGATGTTTCAGAAAGAGGACTGCGAGAAGGATATTTAATTTATAAAGTGTTAGGAGCAAATTAAATGGCAAAAGATTATTTTCAAAATAGGGAAATTTCTTGGCTGAGATTTAACGAAAGAGTTCTACTTGAAGCTATGGAAGATCACGTTCCAGCTTTTGAGAAGTTAAAATTTGTAAGCATCTTTGTGTCAAACTTAGACGAATTTTTTATGGTAAGAATTGGATCACTTCACGATCTATCAATGCTTAAAAAAGATGTTTTGGACAACAAGACAGGGATGAACGCCACAGAACAAATAGATGCAGTGCTTACAATGCTGCCAGATATTTACAAGGAAAAAGATGATATTTACGAATCCGTATCGAAAGAACTTAAAAAATATAATATTAGACAGCTAAAAATTGAAGAATTAAACGAGAAGCAAAAGAAAGAAGCTCGCGATTTTTATTTTTCAAAAATCGATCAGCTTGTTTCGCCGCAAATTGTTGACATTAATCATCCTTTTCCATTTTTGGAAAATAACAAATTATATGTTTTTGCCCACTTAGAAAGAGATGGAGAAAAAGTCTTTGGAATAGTTCCTGTAAGATTTACTTATCCAACTCACTTGGTTTTGACAGGTGATCACTTGGATTATATCTTGATGGAAGACATTATATTAGAACAGACAGAAAATATTTTTAAAGACTATAAAGTTTTATCCAAAAATGTAATAAAAGTTACAAGAAACACAGACTTTACTGATGATAGGGATACATGGGAAGAATTCGACGATTATCAAGAATACATGAAGAGGATTTTGAAGAAGAGAAAGAGACTCGATGTAGTGAGGCTCGAAACTTTTGGAGAACTTTCAAACGAATCTTTAAAATTCTTACTTAAGAAGTTAACTCTAGATAAAAAAGCTTACTTCCCACTAAAATCTCCACTGAATATGGGATATGTTTTTGATTTAGTTGACGAGATACCAAAGGCGATTAAGAAAAATATACTATATAAAGACTTAGAACAGTACAATCCATCAGATGATATGGATAGCGTAATAAAGAGTGTCAAGGAAAAGGACTTGCTTTTATCTTATCCATACGAAAGCATGGACACTTTTTTAGAACTTTTAAAAGAAGCGGCAGTTGATCCAGAATGTAAGTCAATAAAGATTACAATCTATAGGCTCGCCAAAAATTCTCAAGTGGTAAAATATTTGTGCCAAGCTGCTCAAAATGGAAAAGAAGTTACAGTCTTTATGGAACTAAAGGCGAGGTTTGACGAAGAGTCTAACATAAATTATGCAAATATACTTTATGAAGAGGGCTGCAATATTATTTACGGCTTCTCAGAATATAAAGTTCACTCAAAGATTTGTCTAATCACTTTTAGAAATCCAAAAAACGGCGACCTATACTACATTACACAAATTGGAACAGGAAATTACAACGAAAAGACTGCAAAACTTTATACAGATTTTTCACTAATAACAGCAAATGATGAAATCGGACTTGATGCAACAGACTTCTTTAAGAACATGTCGATTGGAAATTTAAACGGAAAGTACATGCATCTGTTCCAATCTCCAACTTCACTTAAGACAGGATTTTTGGAACATATGGAAGCTGAGATAGAAAAGGGAGAAGACGGATATATATTCTGCAAATTCAACTCTCTTACAGACAAGGATTTTATTGAAAAAATAGTAGAAGCGTCAAAGAAGGGTGTAAAGGTCGATTTAATTGTAAGGGGAATAACTTGTCTTGTGCCAAAAAATGAAATGCGAGATAAAATTACAATTAGATCAATTGTAGGAAGATTTTTGGAACATCCAAGAGTTTATATCTTTGGACATGAAAATCCTAAAATTTATATTTCTTCTGCAGACCTCATGACGAGAAACACAGAGAAGAGAGTGGAGATTGCCGTTCCAATCTTAGACGAAGATATAAAGAAAAAAGTTCTTGATTATATGAATAACCAACTTAGAGATAATGTTGGTGGAAGAATCATTGGAAAAGACGGCGAGTATGAAAAAATAACTGAGGGAAGTAGATTTGCTTCGCAAGATTATTTCTTAAAAGAAGCTGAAGAAAAGAGAAAACAAAAAATATTTAGAGAGATAAAAGAAGAAGTTACAGAGAAAAAGGAAAAGAAAGAAAACATCTTTGAAAAACTTCTACACATATTTAAAAAGTAGGTTTTAAATTTTCTAAAATCAATAAGATAAAATTGCACTTCAAGTCATAAAAGTGATTGACAAAGAAATGATATATTGATAAGATTTTATTGAAAGAAAGTTGCTCAGATACATGAGCGAAAGTGTGCCTAGGGATCCATGCTTTTGCAAAGGACCAAGCGGCGCGGATACTTTTTAAGTATTACACCTAAGGGACAAAAGCCCAGAGGGGTAGGTTTCGCACACCTGCCTCTCTGGGCTTATTTTTTGGAATATTTAGGGGGAAAATATGGAAATAATTTACAAAGGAAAAACTAAGAACGTACTTCAAGAAAATGGAAAAACTTATTTAAAGTTTAAAGACGACATGACTGGAACTGATGGAGTATTTGATACTGGCGGAAACGAAGTTGCTGGCAGCATTGAAGGTGCAGGACATGAATGCTTGAAGGTTTCAAAATTTTTCTTTGAAAAAATAATGGATAAGGGAATTAAAACTCACTATGTTTCAGCAGACTTAGACGAAAACCTTATGGAAGTTGAAAAAGCTGTTCCATTTGGAAAAGGTCTAGAAGTTATCACAAGATTTAAAGCTGTTGGATCATTTATGAGAAGATATGGCCTATATGCTAAAGAAGGTCAAGAACTTCCTCTTTATACAGAAATTACTCTAAAAGATGATGAACATGATGACCCACTTATCACAAAAGAAGGTCTTGTTGCATTAAACATTTTAACTGCTGAAGAGTATGACAAAATTGTAGAACTTAACAAAAAAATCTCACAAATTATTAAAGATATCTTAGCAGAATATGGACTAGAACTTTACGATATTAAGTTAGAATATGGTAAACTTGAAGGTTCAGATGAAATTGTTTTAATCGACGAAGTAAGTGGTGGAAACATGAGAGCTTATAAAGACGGAAAATACGTTGAACCACTTGAAGTTTCAAAATACCTTGGAATTTAATTGGAGGATAAAATGAGAGTTTCAATTATTATGGGATCTATCTCTGATAGAGAAGTTGCAGATAAAGTAGTAAAAAAATTAATGGATTTTGGCATTTCCTATGATGCTAAAGTTATTTCAGCTCACAGAGCTCATCAAGAACTAATGGATTATGTTAAAGAAGCAGAAAAAGAAACTGCAGTATTTATTTCCATAGCTGGAAAGGCAGCTCACCTAGGCGGAGTTATTGCTGCTCTAACTACAAGACCTGTAATTGGAATACCTGTTAAAAGTTCAACTCTTGATGGACTAGATGCTCTACTTTCTACTGTTCAAATGCCAAGTGGAGTTCCAGTTGCAACTGTTGCAATTAATGGAGCAGAAAATGCGGCGATTTTAGCTGTAGAAATGATGGCAATTTCTGATGATAGTCTAAAAGAAAAACTTAATGACTTCAGAAAAGAAATGGAAGAAAAAATTAAAAATACAGAATATAAATACGAAGGTTAATCCATAAGGAGTTGTAAATGGCAATAAATTATAAAGATGCTGGCGTAGATGTTGATGCTGGTCAAAGAGAAGTAGATTTAATTAAAGATATAGTTAAGAAGACTCAGTCTAAAAATGTTCTTTCATCACTTGGCGGATTTTCTGGCCTATTTGATTTAGGTTTAGAAGATGTAAAAAATCCAGTCCTTGTAAGTGGAACAGATGGCGTTGGAACAAAAGTTATACTAGCTCACATGCTAGATAAACACGACACAATTGGTATCGACTGCGTTGCAATGTGTGCCAATGACATTTTGTGTCAAGGTGCAAAGCCACTTTTCTTCTTAGACTACATTGCAACAGGAAAACTTGTGCCAGAGAAGATGGCAAAAATTGTTGAAGGTGTTGCAGAAGGATGTATTCAAAGCTGTGCTTCACTAATTGGTGGAGAAACTGCAGAGATGCCTGGAGTTTACCAAGAAGAACAATACGACCTTGCAGGTTTTTGTGTTGGAGTTGTCGACAAGGACAAAATAATAGATGGCTCTACTATTTCTAAAGGAGATATTATTTACGGACTATCTTCTAATGGAATCCACTCAAATGGTTATTCACTTGTTAGAAAAATTGTATTTGATGTGGCAAAACTTGACCTAAATAAGAAGTACGATGGACTAGATGTGACTCTTGGCGAAGAACTACTAAAACCTACAAGAATTTATGTAAAAGAAATCCTTGAACTTTTAAAAGAAGTTGACATAAAGGGCATGAGCCATATCACTGGCGGTGGATTCTATGAAAATATTCCTAGAATGATTCCTGATGGTCTTTGTGCTGAAGTTGATGCTACAGTTGTAGATACACCAGCGATTTTTAAGCTTCTAAAAGAATGGGCAAGCTTAAAAGACGAAGACATGTATGGTACTTTTAACATGGGAGTTGGATTTGTTTTTGTAGTAAGTCCTGAAGATAAAGAAAAAGTAGAGAAGTTTTTCGAAAAAACTGATCTAAAATTATATGAACTTGGACATGTTAAATCTGGAGACGAAAAAATTGAGCTTACAATCTAAAAATATTGCCGTTTTAATTTCTGGAGGCGGAACTAATCTACAAGCACTTATAGATAATGAAAAAGACTTTAATGGAAAGATTAAAATAGTCATTTCAAACAAAAAAGATGCCTATGGATTAGTGCGCGCAAAAAACAACAACATTGATACCTTTGTAATAAGAGACAACGAAGTTTTATTAAAGACTTTAAAAGAAAATAATATAGATTTAATAGTTTTGGCAGGATATTTAAAAATTCTGCCAAAATCTATAATTAGAGAATTTGAAAATAAAATAATAAACATTCATCCTTCGCTAATTCCAGCATTTTGTGGAGATGGATTTTACGGAATGAGAGTCCACGAAGCTGTTATTAATAAGGGTGTAAAGTATTCTGGCGCAACGACACATTTTGTAAATGAATTTGCAGACGAAGGGCCAATAATAATGCAAAAAGCTCTTGAAGTTTTAGATAGCGATGCAGAAGAGCTTCAAAAGAGAGTCTTAGAAATCGAGCATGATATACTTGTTCAGTCTGTAAAATATTTTTGTGACGATAAATTAAAAGTTGTTAATGGAAAAGTTATGATTGGAGAATAAAATGAGAGCTTTAATTTCAGTTTTTGACAAAACAGGAATTGTAGAATTTGCAAAAAAACTTGCAAATAAAAATTGGGAAATTATTTCAACTGGTGGCACATATAGATTGTTAAAAGAAAATGGCATAGATGTAATTTCTGTAGATGAAGTGACAAACTTCCCAGAAATTTTGGACGGAAGAGTAAAGACTCTAAATCCAAAAATCCATGGCGGAATTCTTGCAAGAAGAGACGACGAAAACCACATAAAAACTTTAAAGGAGCAAGAAATTACTCCAATAGACATGGTAGTAAATAATCTTTATCCTTTTGAAGAAGAACTTAAGAAAAATTCAGATCACAACACTATGATTGAAAACATAGACATCGGCGGTCCATCTATGATTAGAGCTGCGGCAAAAAATTATAAGGATGTATATATAGTTACTGATCCGCGTGATTATGATAAAGTTTTAGAAAATCTTGAAATGGAAAGTATAGATTTTAGACAGTACTTAGCTAGAAAAGCATTCTCATACACTGCTAATTATGATTCACTCATTTCAAATTACTTTAACGAAATCGCTGAAGTTGCGTTTCCTGAATACCTAAATAAAAGTTATAAGCTAGTAGAAGAATTAAGATATGGCGAAAATCCTCACCAAAGAGCAGCTTTCTATGAAGATAGCGACATAAAAAATTATGTAAAGTATGAAAAGTTGCACGGAAAGCAAATATCTTTTAACAACTTAAATGACATGTATGGCGCAATCAATGCAGTGATAAACTTTACAGATCCAGCTGCAATTGCTGTAAAGCACACTAATCCTTGCGGAATAGGTACAGCTAAGACATTAAAAGAAGCTTTTAAAAAGGCCTATGAATGCGACGACGAATCTATTTTTGGCGGAATAATCGCACTTAATAGAGAAGTTGATGTTGAGACTGCAAAGATGCTTTCAGAAATATTTTTGGAAATTGTAGTTGCTCCTGGATTTTCACAAGAGGCTTTTGAAATATTAACAAAGAAGAAAAATATAAGATTAATAGAAATTAAAGACTTCGACGATTTATATGATCGCCCTATGAGATACAAACAAGTTCTTAACGGAATAATAATTCAAGAAGATGACGATGTAATTTGGAATGAAAATGCTCTTGATTTTGTGACAGACAGAAAACCAACTGAAGAAGAACTTGAAGAACTTAAATTTGCATTTACTGCAGTTAAATCATCAGCATCTAACTCAGTTGTAATTGCAAAAGACGGCGGCACTCTTGCCATTGGACAAGGCGAAACAAAGAGATCTTGGGCAGTGGAAGAGGCAATTGAAAGAGCTGGAGAAAAGGCAAAGGGAGCAGCATTTGCATCTGATGGATTTTTCTTTAGAGATACAATAGAACTTTTACACAAAGCAGGTATTGAAGTGATTGTACAACCTGGCGGTTCTGTAAAAGATAAAGAAGTTATTGAATATGCTAATGAAAATAATATGTGTGTTGTTTTCACAAATATAAGGCATTTTAGACACTAGGAGGATAATTTGAAAGTACTTGTAATTGGAAATGGCGGAAGAGAGCATGCACTTGCTTGGAAATTAAATGAGAGTCCGTCTGTGGATAAAATTTATGTTGCAAAGGGAAATGGCGGAACTAGTTCTTTTTGTGAAAATGTAGACATTGACCCATCAGATATAGAAGGCTTAGTAGAATTTGCTTTAAAAGAAGAAATAGACTTTACTGTAGTTGGACCAGAAGATCCACTATGTGGTGGAATAGTCGACGTATTTAGAGACAAGGGACTTAAAATTTTTGGACCGAACAAAGAATGTGCACAGTTTGAAAAGTCTAAAGAGTTCACAAAAATTTTCTTGGAAAAATACAACATTCCTACAGCAAGATATTTGAGCTTTACTGATTATGAAAAAGCTGTAGATAGCTTAGATGAGTTTAGCTATCCATTAGTTGTAAAAGCTGATGGACTTTGCCTTGGAAAGGGCGTAATAATTAGCCAAAATAGAGACGAGGCAGTGGAAGCTCTTAATCAAATATTTAATGAAAGAGTATTTGGACAAGAGGGCGACAAAGTTGTAATCGAAGAATTTTTGACAGGTGAAGAGGCATCTCTTCTTTGCCTAGTTTCAAACAACAAACTTTATCCGCTTGAGAGGGCAAAGGACCACAAACAAATTTTTGACGGCGACAAGGGACCAAATACTGGCGGAGTTGGAACATACTCTCCAGTTAAAGCGACAGATAAACTTGTAAAAAGCTTAAGAGAGGTTTGTGACAAAATTGAAGAAGGTCTTGATAAAGAAGGACTAAATTATTCAGGAATTCTTTTCATCGGATTTATGATTGAAGATGATGAGCCAAAAGTTTTAGAATTTAACGTTCGCTTTGGTGATCCAGAAACTGAAGTGCTCATGCCAAGACTAGACTGCGATTTATTTTTACTTTTAAATAAAACAGTTGATGGAGATTTAAAAGCAGAAGACATCAAGTGGAAGGATGACTATTGTCTTACTGTAATAATGTGTTCTGGAGGATATCCTGGATCATACGAAAAGGGAAAAGTTATAACAGGACTTGACGACACAGATAAAGATTTAATAATTTTCCACAATGGAACTAAGCTTCGTGACGGAGATCTTTTGACAAATGGCGGAAGAGTTTTATCAATTACAGCAATGGGAGATGACCTACAAGAAGCTCGCGAAAAAGCATATGAGAACGCAGCAAAAATTCACTTCGACGGAGCATATTATAGAAAAGACATTGGCACAAAATAAAACCTTGAACTCAGTTTAAATTTTACTAAAAATAATAAAATTTTTATAAAAAACCCTCTTTACGTAAAAGTAGAGAGGGAATTTTTATATTAGTAAGTCTTAAACTTTAGCCTCAGGGTATCTATCAATTGATTAGACCTAATTAGGGGGATTTTATGAAGAAAGAAAAATTTGAAACCTACCGCTTTGTTAAAGGTGAAGATTTAAATCATCACAAGACTTTATTTGCAGGACGTGCAGCAGAGTGGTTTGTTGAGACGGGACTCATGGCAACTTCTTTTTATATTCCAGCAAAAAATATTGTAATGGTAAATATTAATCAAATGAGCTTTTATAAGCCAATTGAACTTGGAGATATAATTCAATGCACGTCTTTAGTTGTATACGCAGGTCGCACAAGCTTTATAGTTTATGTAAAATTTGAAGTAGAAGAAGAGATGCGCGTCGAAGGTTTTATTTCATATGTAAATGTTGATGAAAATGGTAAATCAAAGCCTCACAATATAGAACTAGATTTAGAAACAGACGAAATTAAAAAGTTAAATGAGAGGGCAAAGAAATTTTTAGATAAATAGAAGTGATATTAAAATATTTTCGGTTTAAAATTTGTTGTAAATAGTAAAGATTATTGTAAGCTTAAAAATTTTTTTAAAACAAAGTGCGACTTACTCAATTTGAAAATTTGATTTTTAAGTATTATTATATATTGGGTGAAGAAATTTGAAATTAGAAAAATACGAAAACTTGCACGAGACTTTTCCTGTTGTTTTGTTTTTAACTCTTGCGGGAGGATTTCAAGATGCCTATTCATATCACATGAGGGGCAATGTTTTTGCAAATGCGCAAACGGGAAATATTGTGCTCTTATTTAAGAATATAGTGGACTTTAACTTGAGCGAAATGATTAAATACTTGGTGCCACTTTTTGCCTTTGTGCTTGGCGTTTACATAGCATCGAGATATGAAGATTATCACAAGTTAAATAAATTGAAATGGCGCCAGATAATTTTAATTTTTGAAATTATATTTATGATAGTGGTTTCTTTTGTTCCAAGCAGTCACAACAATATTGCCAATGCGATTCTTTCCTTTGTATGCGCAATGCAGGTCTATTCTTTTAAAAAGATTTATGGGCTTAATTTTGCCACTACAATGTGCATAGGAAACCTTAGAAGTGCCACAGAAAATTTGGCGAAGTATCACATAACAAATGATGATAAATATCTTTCTGCTTCAAAAAAATATTATGCAGTGATTTTAATTTTTGGAATTGGGGCGGGATTTGGATATTATTTTTCAAATATCTTTGGACTAAACTCAATTTTAATTGCTGCACTCTCACTTTGTGTTGCATTATTTATAATGTTTTTTGGTTAAAATAAGATCTAAGTTCTATTTTTTAGAATTTAGGTCTTTTAAAATTTAAAAAGGTTATAAGAAGGAAGGTCTAAATCTATAATGAAATCTTCTGCGCGGCTCAAATCTTTTTTGTCGTGAAAGGAAATATTCCAATTGCAATTTGCTGATACGCTATTCTTTATTTCATAGAAGTAGTCGTAGTCAGTTTTTGAAAGTGAGTGGCCGTATATGCTAACTTCTTTTATATCTGATAGAGATGTAAAAAACTTTTCGTTATTTTTTATTATTGTCAAGCTGTCCTTATATGTTTTTTCGTAATATGAATTGATTATATTTTGTGCAGTGCTTATTGTAGAGTTTTTGTATTTATTGTAGGGAATAATTTCTTTACTTTTGTTATCGACTGCAGGTAGGGAGTTTTTTGTAATTTTTTCTATTTCGTGGTGACCTAGTATCAAGTCATCGCTTCGTTTTGCTTTGCCGTGGATATAAAGGATCTGCTTAGGCGATATGTCGTAGCACTTTTCGAGAGTATCTGTATAGTTAAAGCTTAGATAAACTGAATTTTTATCAAAGCTTTCTTTAGGAAGAACTGCGTCCACCTCTGTATTTATTTCGCGAATCCATTCTCTTAAATATATGGGCATGTGTTCTGCAAAGGATAGAGAACTTTCGAGTTCTTTGTCAAAATTATTTTTTACAACTTCCATTTCAGATAAATCATTTTGTAAAACTTCAAGCTCTCTTTCTTCATAAAACTTTTCGTCGTTAAATTTTGCCAGAGCCGTCTCAAGCGAATGAAACATTTCTTTTTTGGGCAAAAATTTGCATATTTTGTCGAAATGGTCTCTATATTTTGGAACTATTAACTTTTCAAAAAAATCAGAATATTTTGTGTCCAGACCATGTGCAAGATCAAATCCGTTGCCGATTATGACTAGTTTATTCAATCTAATCTTAACTCCTTTAATGTATAAATTTACATCCAATCTTTTCCACAAATAATCTAACATTTGTTTGTTAAAGCTCAATCTTTAAGTTGTAAAAATTTTATAAATTAAAAGAGGGCAAAGTAAAAAGACCTAAAGCATTGTGAGCCTTAGGTCTTTTAGTTTATTTATTATTTGGAAATATTGTGAATAATTTGAGCTACTTCTGCACGAGTTAAGTTGTTCTTTGGTTCAAATTTATTATCAGGTGTTCCTTTAACAAATTCTTTTTCTGTTAGATAAGCAACAGAATCTTTTGCCCAATCAGAAACTTTGTCTGCGTCTTTAAAAGTTAACTCAGCTTTCTTTACTTCTGTGTTATCTTTTAATTTTAGACATTGTGTCAAGATGTAAGCCATTTCTTCTCTAGTTAAGTCTTCGCCAGCGATAGCTTTTGCACTTTCAGGAAGAAGTTTATTTTCAACTGCCCAGTTCATGTATTCAGTGTAGTATTTTCCACTTTCAATATTTTCGTCTTTTACTTCAGAATATTTAGCTTTGTCAACTTCAGAAATTCTTCCAAGAATTGTTACAAATTCACCGCGAGTGATTGTTTTATTTGGAGAGAATTTTAAGTCGTCAGTTCCTACCATGTAACCTTTGTTAATAGTTTCGATTATAGGTTTTCTTGCCCAGTGATCGATTAGGTCAGCTTTAGAAACTTTAGATAGATCTTTTTGAAGACCTTGTTCAAATTCAAATGCAGCTTTTTCCATTTCTAATGTTTTCTTAGTTGAAAATTCTGCTGCTTTATCTTTATCTTGTGCGTAAAGTTCAAGCCATTCTTTTTCGATTTCAGGAAGTTTTGCCATTAAGCCTTCTTCAAATTCTACAACTTTTGCACGAGTAGAATCTCCTAAATCTTCTCTGTCTCCAGAAACTAAATCATTAACAGATGAAGCTACCCAGTAATATGAATTTGCATCATATGTTGGAGCGTCATTTTTAAATTCAGCTGAGCTGTCGTTTATGTCAGCAAAAATTGGAATCCAAGGAATATTAAGTGGGCTTCCAAGAGTCATCCACATGATTCCAGGAGCTTCTTTTGGATATCCTTCTTTAGTTTGGAAGATGTGAGCTTGCATTGTGTTTATACTTCCAATAGGTCTCTTATATTTGTCTGGGTTTGCGTTTCTTTCTGCTTTGTTGTCAGATGGAACGTAGTCAGTTCCTTCAAATCTATTTCTAAATAGGTTTAGAGCGTCTTTGATGTCGATTTTTTCGCTGCCTTCAGATAGGTCGTTTAGTAGTGGGAATCTGTCAGCATCGTAAGGAATAGTTGAATTAGGATCTAAATCGTGAATTCCAGACCAAACTCTTGAACGGTTTGTGTCGCGAAGTTCTTTAGGGTTGTAAGATGCTGCTAAGTCAATTAGTCCATCTTTAGTTTCAACATAAGTTTTTGCGTCTTTTGCAACTTTAACTACATCTTTAGATGCAATTACATTTTCTTTATCGTTTAAGTCAACTCCACCAAGCCAGAAAGCGTTAGGGAATACTGAGAATTTGTCAGCAGGGTATTTGATAGCAACATATTGGTGTCCAGAATAAATTTCCATATACCAAACTTCGTCTTGATCTCCAAATACAACAACATCTCCCATAGATGCGCCTTGTTTATCGATTGTGCTTGCTAAAAGTTCTACGGCACCTCTTGCACTGCGAGCGTGAGCTAATATGAAAGTAGTCATACTTGCTTCGTTAACTCCTGTTGGAACATAAGGGTCAACTTTTGCGATTTCGTCGTTGCAGTCAGCAGAAACTGTACAGAAGATTCCTACTCCGGCTTCGTTGTAACCAGCTGCGTCATAAACACCTTGTTCCATATCTTTAGGTTTTTTAGAAGAGTCTGGAGTTGAGAAGAATTTTAAAGAATCTTCTTGGTGTATGTATTCAAATCCATTGTTTACGTCTACAAGTTTGTCGCCCTTTTTGATTTCTCCACGTGGGTGAGTAACAAGTCTCATAGTTCTGTTTCTTTCGTAGTCTTCAGTTCTTCCGTAAATGAAAGAGCCATCAGTTGTTAAGTCTTTACCTACTATAACACCTGTGCAGGCAAAAGCAGGTTGAGCCATTGCTAGAAGCATTGTGGAAACAAGTCCTGCAACTAACAATTTTTTTGTTTTAAGTTTCATAAAGTCCTCCTATAAAAATTTTTAAACTTTGACTATAAAATGGTTTTCCTGTATTGGGAAACAATTTTACACAAAGTTATTTCAATTACGATACTACTACAAATGTGAACAACTGTCAATGTTTAATTCAAATACTAAAGTTTTAGTTGATATAGCAAAAAAATGTTTTCAAGAGAAAATTGACATTGGCTATTTTTCAATATATCATAAAACTAAAGTAAGATTTATTTAGAGTAGAGAAGAGGTTTAAATGTTAGTAATTTTTGATGTGGACGGAGTAATTTTAGATTCCATGGGATATTGCAACAACATTTCAGAAAGATATCTTTTAAAGAACAATATTACTCCAGAAAAGAACTTGGCAGACAAGATGTTTTCAATGAGCTTTCAAGAGGGTTCAGAATATGTTGCAAAAAATTATCCGATAGATAAAAGTGCTGTGACTATAAAAAAAGAAATACTTAAGGACTTGGAAGATTATTATTTTAACGAAGTTCTTTTAAAAGATGGAGCAATAGATGTATTAGAATTTTTCAAAAATAAAAATATAGAAATGATCATTGCAACATCAACTGATAAATATTTAGTTGAGGAGGCTTTTAAAAGGCTCGGCGTAAGAAATTACTTTAAAAAAATTTATTCGCCCGATGTTTTAGAAATTCCAAAATCTAGCACGAAGTTTTTAGGAACTATTTTAGATGATTTTAAAACTTTGGGCAATGATGCAATTTTATTTGAAGATGGTCTCTACTCAATTAAAAATGCAAATAAACTTTCAATTAAAACAATTGGAGTATACGATGAGACAAGTAAAAAAGATGTAGATAAATTAAAAGAAGAGTCAGATTTATTTTTAAAAAATTTAAGAGAATATAGAGGTGAATTTATATGAAGACGGCACTTACAATAGCTGGAACTGATCCAACTGGTGGAGCTGGAGTTCAGGCAGATTTAAAAACATTTTTGGCAAATGGAGTTTTTGGAATGAGCGCAATTACTTCTGTCGTCAGTCAAAACACAATGGGAGTAACGGCAATATGCGACATGACTCCTGAGTTTTTAGGTGAAGAGCTCGACGCAGTTTTTACAGATATTTTTCCAGATGCAGTTAAAATTGGAATGGTATCGAATAAAGATTTGATTTTAAAAATTGCAGAAAAACTAAAAGAATACAGGCCAAAAAATATAGTGCTCGATCCAGTGATGGTTGCAACAGCAGGAAGCAAATTAATTTCTGATGATGCAATTGAGACTTTAATAACTAAGTTAATTCCACTTGCCGATGTAATAACCCCAAATATTGGAGAGGCAGAAATTCTTGCCGACATGAAAATTAATGATGAGAAGGATATGGAAGAGGCTGCAAAAATAATTTATGATAGGACAAAGGTGGCAATTTTATTAAAAGGTGGTCACAGGACTAAAGATGCCAACGACTTAATTTATGACGGAAGCATTAAGTGGATAAAGGGCAAGAGAGTTGATAATCCAAATGCACATGGCACAGGTTGCACACTTTCTTCTGCAATTGCTGCGAACATGGCAAAGGGAATGGATCTTGAAGGAGCAATAGTAAAAGCAAAGGACTATGTCACAGGAGCTTTAGAAGATGGACTCGACTTAGGAAAGGGAAGAGGACCACTTAATCACGGCTATGTGTTTAAAGAGTATTTTGAAAAAAATTAAAAATACGTTAAAAGTAATTCGAGGCATATGCTTCGGATTATTTTTTTAATATTAAACTCTTGATATAGTTTTTGTGATTTTGGCTTATATTGGAAATGTTATACGAAGCTCTGTGATGCTAAAAGTTTTATTAGTATTGAAAGATTTGTGAATAGAGGACTTCATTTTAAATTTTACTTAATTTGCAAGGAAACCGGAGCAAAAAAGAACAAATGTCTAAGATTAAACATTAATTTCTAAATTCATTGACAATCAGAACAAAAGTTTGTAGAATTAAATTAAACACGTGTTTAAAATAATCTTTAGGATGATTTTAAATGGTTTATTTTTATAATAATTATTTAGAAAGAGATATTCTTCACGTGGACATGAATTCTTTTTATGTTTCGGTGGAGCTTAGGGATAGGCCAGAGGAGATGAAAAAAGCTGTGGCCGTTGGCGGTGATGAAGAAAATAGGCATGGAATAATTTTGGCAAAGACGCCCCTTGCTAAAAAATATGGAGTAAAGACGGGAGAGCCAATATGGCAGGCAAAAAAGAAATGTCCAGACCTTGTGATTTTGCCACCTCATTATGATAAATATATTGACATAAGTAAGAGGGCCCACAGAATTTATTATTCTTACACAAATCAAGTTGAACCCTTTGGAATGGATGAATGTTTTTTGGATGTAACAGGTTCTAGAAAATTATTTGGAGACGGGCATGAGATTGGAGAGAAAATCAAAAATAGAGTAAGGGAAGAATTAAAGGTAACAGTATCTGTTGGCAGATCTTTTAACAAAGTTTTTGCGAAACTTGCAAGCGATGAGGCAGGGCATGATGAAATTTTTGAAATCTCAAGAGATAACTTTAGAGAGATTGTCTGGTCCCTTGAAGTCGATGAGATGATAATGATTGGGAGTAGAACGAAGAGAAAACTAAATAAAATAAATGTCTACACCCTAGGGGATCTGGCAAAGACTGAGACTAAGGTGCTTAAAAATCTGCTTGGAATAAATGGAGTAAAATTAAAGAATTGGGCAAATGGATATGATGATTCAAATGTTTTAGACTATTATGCACAAATTCCAATAAAGACTATTGGGAGGAGTATAACTTGCAGCGAAGATTTATTAAATGAGTGCGAAGTAAGAGCAGTCATTCAAAAACTGTCTCAAGATATTTCAAAGAGGCTAATTGAAAATAAATTTTTGGCAAGGGGAATTCATATTGGCTATAGAAATCATGACATACTTAGCTTTGGTTACGACAGGCTCCTTGATTATCCCACAAATTCTTCTATAGAAATTACAAATCTTGCAATGAAAGTTTTAAGAGAAGAGGGAGAACTTGAAAACAGAATGCGGGCAATTTATATAAGGGCAATAAATCTTGTTCCAGATAATTATTCTGTGCAGACAGATTTTTTTAAAGATATATATGCACATGAAAAAAGTTTAAAGCTTGAGAGTGCAATCTATTCTATTAGAAAGAGATATGGAAATGACGCCATAACTTATGCGAGTCTTCTTGGAGATATAAAGATGCCTGATGATGGCAGAGAGATGGTCATAATGCCTCACAGTTTTTTTATGAACGTTTAGGGTATATTGTTACAAGGTGATGATATGAATACAAATATTAAGATTATATATTTAGCTGGCGGTTGTTTTTGGGGAACTGAAGGCTATTTTAAAAAATTAAAGGGAGTTTTAAAGACCGTAGTTGGCTATGCAAATGGCGACGATGGTGACACTAATTATGAGATTGTCTCAGAGACTGACCACGCAGAGACTGTAAAAATTTATTACGACTTTTCAAAGATTTCTCTTACCGAAATTCTCCTTCACTATTTTAGGACAATAGATCCAAAGTCTATAAATAGACAGGGAGCAGATTTTGGCAGACAATATAGAACTGGAATATATTGGGAAAAGGGCGACGAAGAGTCAGAAAAAACTGTAAGAGAGTTTATAGAATATGAAGAGAAAAAAATTGGAAAAGTTGCAGTGGAGATTTCTGAATTAAAAAACTTTGTAAAAGCAGAGGACTATCACCAAGATTACTTGGACAAAAATCCGGGAGGATATTGCCATGTAAATCTAGCCATGGCAGATGATCCAATAATTGACGATGACAGAGAATTTTTAGATGAACAAAATAAAAAAGATGTGCTAGATGAAGTCTCCTTTTCTGTAATGGCAAATTCAGGCACAGAAAGGCCATTTTCAAGTGAACTTAACGACGAGTACAGAAAGGGAATTTATGTAGATAAGCTTTCAAAGAAACCACTATTTGCATCAAGCGATAAATTCGATGCTGGTTGCGGCTGGCCGTCATTTTCAAGACCAATAGTTTCAAATTATTTGGATGAAAAGAAGGACTACTCCCTTGGAATGGATAGAACTGAAGTAAGATCAATTAGTTCTAATTCGCACCTCGGCCATGTGTTTAACGATGGACCAGTTGAAATGGGCGGACTTAGATACTGCATAAATGGTGCAGCGCTTGAATTTATTCCATATGAAGAGATGGATGAAAAAGGATATGGCGATTACAAAATATTTGTAAAATAATAAAAAATAAAATCCAAATTTGAAGATTTTGTAGAAATTATCTTCAGTTTGGATTTTTATACTTTTAATAATATTTTATGTAAATATAGAATTTATTTTATCGATTTTTTAAGATTAATTTGGTTAATTATACTTAAAATATAAAACGACAAAGACAATATAAGCTACCAAAAAGCATGGAACTAAAATAAAATAAGACCATCTGACGTTACCAACAGGAATCATAAGAATTTTTTCTATAACAATGGGATAAAATGGCAGCAAAAATAATAAAAACTTTTTAAAAGGTTTCATATAATTAATCACCTCAGCATAAGTATAACATTAAAAAAAAACGATCACAAGAGAAGGCTGATGATTTATGAAGTAATTATTTAAAATATATTAATGGCATAATCTAATTGAAGAAAGATTCATATAATAAATATGTTTTAATAAAGATGAAATAGTAAGAAGTCTGAGAACCGTTTCCAAAATTGACAAAAAACTCTGGGGCATAACCTCAGAGTTTTATTTTAATTATTTAAAATTTCAAGAAGTATTTTTCTCATATCCTTAATAAGATATAGTGAGCCGCACCATAGAACTAAGTCATTTTCTCCTGCAAGTTCAAGTGTCTTTTCCGCTGCTTTCTTTCTATCCTCTATTGCATAGATTTCTTTGTCTGTTATTTTTTCAAATTCTTCTTTTAAATCATTAAGAGGGGTGTGTCTGTCGTTATCAATTTCTGTAAGAACTATTTTGTCGGCGAGCTTTTCAACTTGTGACAAAATCTTTTCGTGATTTTTGTCGATAAGGACAGAAAAACCCAAAATTAATTTGTCGTAATTAAATTTTGAAATATTTTCTGTGAGGACGTGGATTGACGCATCGTTGTGTGATCCGTCGATTAAAACTTTTGGAGATTTAGATAAAAGTTCAAGTCTTCCGATGTTTCTTGATTTTTCAATTCCAAGTTTTATTTTTTCATTGTCTAGATTATAATCTTTCTTTAAATATTCCAAAACCATAAGTGCAACAGATGCATTGTAAGCTTGATACTCTCCAATTAGATTTGTCTTAACATTTTTAAAATTTCTAAAATTAAAGACTGTGTCGGTGTCGTTTGCTTCTACGATTTCAACTTCGTCAAATCGAAAATCTCTAAATTCTGAATTTTCTTCTTCGCATATTCTTAAAAGTTCATTTTTTGCTTCAACGTCTTGCGGATAGGAGAAGGCAATGCTTTCTTTTCTAATTAAACCACCCTTTTGGTAGGCGATTTCTTTTAAATTCTTGCCCAAAATTCCAGTGTGATCAAGTGAGATTGCGCAGAATACAGAAATATTTTCATCTTCTGTGTTTGTCGCATCGACTCTTCCGCCCATGCCAACTTCAATTACATTAAAGTCCACATTTTTTTCTTTAAAATATAGATAGGCAATTGTCGTTAAGATTTCAAAAGAGCTGACGATTATATTTTCGCTATCTAGAACATCGATTTCTTTTTTTATAATTTCTAAATTTTTTACAAAATCATCTTTAGAGATAAATTCTCCATCAACTTGAACTGACTCGCGAATGTCGATTAAGTAGGGCGATGTAAATTTGCCAACGCTAAGATTATTTTCTAGAAGTGCGTTAGTTAAAAAACTTGCAACTGATCCCTTGCCATTAGTTCCCGTGATGTGAATAGTTTGGCCGCAGTTCTGTGGATTATTTAATCTATTTAAAAGTGCCTTTATATTGTCTGTTGTAAAATCTCCCATGGGAGCAGGTCTTGTGTCTAAGTAGTCTAATGATTCTTCGTAATTCATAGTATCACCTAATTTTTAAAATATAAGTAAATATTAACAAATAGAAATTCTTATAGCAAGAAAGTACAAAAAGTTCTTAAAAAAATACAAAAATTTAGACAAAAGTAGTAAATTTTGTGGTAAAATAGGTGAAATATATTTTTTAGGAGGGTTAGTATGAATACCGAAATCAAAAAGAAAGATCTATTTGTCATAGGATTTGCGCTATTTGCAATGTTCTTTGGAGCGGGAAATTTAATTTTTCCACCTTTTCTTGGACTAATTTCTGGTTATAAATGGAGCACTGCTTTTATTGGATTTGCAGTCGCAGATGCTGGGCTAGGTCTTTTGGCAATTATTGCTCTTTCGAAGTACGATGGTAGTTTAAATGTTTTGGCATCAAGAGTTAACAAGGTGTTTGCTGTCATTATTTCTACTGCAATTATTTTGTGTATTGGACCTTTTTTGGCAACACCAAGAACTGCCGCAACAACTTATGAGATCGCAATTTTGCCAATTTTCGGAGAGAGTGTAAACAGATATCTTTTCTCGGCACTATTCTTTGTAGTCGTTACAATACTTACTATAAAGCCGTCAAAAGTTGTAGATATAGTTGGAAAGTTTTTGACTCCAGCTCTACTTATTTGTATAGCAATTTTAATTATTAATGGAATTTTAAATCCAATCGGCGAAATCGCAAATACTACAATGATTGACAATGTTCTTGAAAAAGGTATAAAGGACGGTTACCAAACTATGGATGCCATTGCAGGGTGCATGTTTTCTCTAGTTGTAATAAATGCTGTAAAAGAGATGAATTATTCTTCCAAAAAGCTAGAGATAAAAGCGACAATAATTTCTGGAGTAATAGCTGCTCTATGCTTGGCACTAATCTACGGAGGTCTCGTTTATATCGGCGCACAAGTTTCTGGACTTGGAATTTACGATGTGAATGTAGATACAACTGAACTTCTTGTAGATATTACAAATAGAGTTATGGGTGGAGTTGGAGTTTACATCTTAGCAATCATAACTGCCCTAGCTTGTCTTACAACGGCGATTGGACTTATATCTGCAACTGGAAACTTTTTTGCAGACTTAACTAAAAAAGAAAATTCCTACGGCACTTTTGTAATTATTGCATCAGTTGTTTCTGCTTTAATATCAATGCTTGGAGTTTCACAAATTATTGCAATTTCTGCACCAATTCTTGAGACGCTTTATCCTTGTGCAATGACAATTGTAATTGTTGGACTATTCTCTAAAAAAGTTGAAGACAATTTAGTCTTCCAAATTCCAGCAGTTGTGTCATTGATTTTCGGATTACTGTATGTATTATCAGACAAGGGACTTGTTGGAAGTTTAGAAAACTTTTTGGAAAATCTTCCGCTTCAACAATTCGGCCTTGGATGGGTGGTGCCAACTTTAGTTGGACTTGTAGTTGCAGCAATTATTGCTAAAATTAGAAAGAAATAGTATTTGAGCCTAAAGTTTTAGTTTGAACTTTGGGCTTTTTATTTTAAAATAAAAACTAAATCAATTAATGTTATAATAAATTTGGTGAATGAAATGATAATTTTACGAAACATAAAAATACCTTACGATGCAGATGAAGGTGAACTTAAAAATAAAATTGCAAAATTAATAGAAAAAGATGAATTTGAATATAAAATTTACAAAAAATCAATTGACGCGCGCAGGGGAATTTTTTACGTATATCAAGTTTTAGTCGATGTCGATGTTCCCAAAAGAAATTTTAAGAAATTAAAAAATGACATTGCCATCTTTAACGAAGAAAAAATAAATTTAGAAAACAAAAACAATGTAAAGGACGCAATAATTGTAGGAACAGGCCCTGCTGGACTTTTTGCAGGATATGCTCTTGCAAAGAACGGAGTTAAGGTTACCTTTATTGAACGAGGCAAAAAAGTAGCCGATAGAATGAAGGATATTGATAAGATCCAAAAAACTGGCAAAATTTTAGAAAATTCCAACATACAATTTGGCGAAGGTGGAGCTGGAACTTTTTCTGATGGAAAACTAACTTCACGTTCAAAGGACACGAGGGCATCTTTTATCTTTGATATTCTTGTCGATCACGGCGCAGATAGAGAAATACTTTATGAACAAAAGCCTCATATCGGCACAGATGTACTTAGAGAAATAATAGTTAAAATGAGACAAGAATTGGAAAGCCTCGGGGCAGTTTATAAATTTGAAGAAAAGTTCGTTGACTTAAAGATACAGGGTGACAAAGTCAGTGCACTTATAACTGATAAAGGTGAGTATGTTGCAGAAAAATATATTTTGGCAATAGGAAACTCTGCAAGAGATACTTTTGTGATGCTCGACTCACATGAGCTTGTAAGTAAAAAGCCCTTTGCCGTTGGTTTTAGGATAGAGCACTTGAGAGAGGACATTGAAAAGGCACAGTATGGCTTGATTTCAGATAAACTTCCAGCTGCAACTTATCAGTTAAATTACACAGACAAAAAGGATCCTCACTCAGTCTACACATTTTGTATGTGCCCAGGAGGTTATGTTGTAAATTCAAGCTCGAGGGATAAAAAACTCTGCGTAAATGGCATGAGCTATCACGCCCGCGATGGCGTAAATTCAAATTCTGCTGTAGTTGCAACAGTAGATGAAAATATTTTTGGAAAGGGAAACCTCGACGGAATGTATTTCCAAGAATTTATTGAAGAAAGAGCCTATGAACTTGGTGGAGGAGAGGGACTTGCTCCCGTTCAAAGAGTTGGCGATTTTTTGAGGGGAGAAGTTACAGAAGAACTTGGAAAAGTTAAACCAACTTTTGAGCCAGGCTATGTATTCGCGGATTTAAATGAAATTTATCCAACTTCAATTAATACTGCAATCAAAAATGCACTCAAATACATGGACAAAAGGCTCCACGGATTTGCCGATGAAGATGCAGTGTTAACGGGAGTTGAGACGAGAACATCAAGTCCTATTCGCATAAATAGAAAAGATTATAAAACTATAAAATATAGAAATCTTTATCCAATTGGAGAGGGAGCGGGATATTCTGGTGGAATTATTTCATCTGCTCTTGACGGAGTAAAATGTGCAATTGAGATATTGGAAAACGAGGAAGATTTATGAAAAATAATTTTTTTGAGACATTAATTTATTATGTAGTGGGATTAATTTATCCCGTAGCTTATTTTCTTTTGATGAGTGAGTATTTTCACAAGAGCGCCTTTCGTGGATGGATTATAATACTTACAATTTATATTTTGATTTGTTATGTACTCTATCCATTTTCAAGTAGGATTATAAGTGAGAAGACAGCGGATAAAAAATCAAGTATTTTCTTGGAATCAAAGTCAGTGTTATTCTTTTCTTACTTGTTTGGCCCATTCATATTGTTAAAAAATAAAAATAAGAAGTAGATTGTTTTTAGATTTAAAAACTCCAAGAAGTCTTACCGATATATAAGCTCGGTGAGATGCTTGGAGTTTTACTATTATATTTAATTTTATCTAAAAGAGATTTCTAAGAATTTAATCTATAGAAATCTTTTTTTAATTCTTATTTTAAATATTCTTCAAATATTTCAACATATGCTTCTATAAAATCAATATATTGTGCAAGTGGAATTCTTTCATCTACCTTGTGATTTAACATTGGCATTCCCGGTCCATAAACGGCAATGTCAAGATTTTTATTTCCATTCATAAACTGTGCAGCATCTGTCGTTCCAGATATTACTATTGGGCTTATGCTGTCAAGGTCGAAATTATCTTCCATATCTTTAAATAGATAATCAAATTTAGGACCAAGAACGTCATTCATCTGTTTAAATAAATGTCTTGGAAGCAGATTCTCGTGTCTACTTGCAACTAAAGATATAGTTTTTATAAGTTCTGAATTGGCATTTGTTTCAACGGGACTAAGATCAGATGTTACTTCTAATTTTAAATCATATCCATCTTTTTTATTTAGTTTATCAATTGTCTCTTTAACTAAACTTATTAATTTTTCGTTGTCAAACTCTGGAATTGTTCGAGCATTGGCCTCAAACTCTGCAAGTTCTGGTATGGAATTTACTTGTTTTCCACCATTTATGACAGTTATATTGTTAAAAGTCTGCCCTAATACGTCATTTTTATATTTTGAAGCTTCTTTTGAAATATTTTTTGTTATTTCGTGCATAGCTTCTGACAAATGTTCAACTGCATTTTGTCCAAGCTCTGGCATAGATGAATGGGCTTGTATTCCTTTTGAAATAACTTTATAGTTTAGTGAACCCTTGTGTGCGTATGTCACGCCAACATTACATGGTTCTGCAATTAAAACTGCATCAATGTCTTTTAAGTACCCAAGATCTGTAAGTTGTTTTGCGCCCAATTGGCCAACTTCTTCACCAACAGTTGCCATAAGCCTCAATTTGCCTTTAAAGTTTTTACTTTCGTTTAGTTCAATAAATGCTATTACTAGCGCACTTAGACCTGGTTTCATATCAGAAGCGCCTCTACCCCACATTACTTCATCTTCGTCTATGTGCGCATCAAAGGGAGGATATGTCCACTCATTTTCGTCTCCAGCACTTACTACATCCATGTGTCCAGAAATAGCAAGATTTCTTCCACAGCCGTTAGAAATTTCCGCCACAAGGCTCGCTCTTTTATCGTCATATTCAATGAGCTCAGATTTTATATTGTGCTTTTTAAGTAAATTTTGATAATAAAGCGCAACTTCTTTTTCATTCCCGTTTTCTGAATTAATTTTAATAACATCAGCTAAAATATTAATACATTCTTGTCTTTCCATAATTGCCTCTTTTCTAAATTTTAATTAAAATTGTTAATAAGCTGCAATAATTAAATACCCTTTTATATTACTTAAAATAACTATGAAGTACTTTTTTTCAGAATTACTAGCTCTATTTGAAATTAAAATGAAGCTCAAGCAAGATTTTTATATAATTACTTATAAAGGAATCCAAAATTACTTATTGGAAATATTCGAAAGACTGCCTTTGATTTTATGTAGTCTTCTTTAATTGGCCCAAAAATTCTTGAGTCAACGGAACCTCCTGGAGTTCTATTATCACCTAGCACGAAGTACTCATCGTCTTTTAGTTCGAAGGTAGTTATATCTGATAATGTGTAGGTGTCGTATCTTAGATAGTCTTCTTCATATAGTTTTCCGTTTATGTAAATTTTTCCATCTTTTATTTCTACATTTTCATTTGGAAGAGCTATAATTCTCTTTATTAGAAGTCTTTTTTCTTCTGGAAGTTTAAAGATTATTATGTCGCCTCTCTTTTTGTTGTCCTGAAATTTATAAAAGGAACTTGCGATTAAAGTGTCCTTGTTGTTTAAAGTTGGATACATTGATGTTTGATTTACTCGGGCGATGTTAAAGATGAAAGTTCTTATTAGTAGGGCGACTATTACAGCTATAACTACAGTCTTTAAAATTTCTAAGCCCTCATTTTTTGACTCCATTGCATTTTACCTCCATAAAGATTAATATATTTATTATAATATCACGATTTATGAGGAGAGCAAATGATTAATATAGTTTTTTATGAACCAGAGATACCATTTAATACAGGGGCAATTGCAAGAACTTGCGGACTAACTAAGACGAGACTTCACTTAATTCGACCTTTTGGATTTGAAGTTGATGACAAACATCTTAAGAGGGCTGGTCTTGATTACTGGCACTTAGTTGATATAAATTATTACGATTCATACGATGAATTAAAAGAAAAATATCCAGACAGCACTTTTTATCTCGCCACAACAAAGGCAAAAAAGAGATACACTGATGTGGAGTATAAAGATGGAGACTTCATAGTATTTGGACCAGAGACAAGGGGTCTTCCTGAAGACTTAATATTTTCAGACTACGAGCATGCAATAAGAATACCAATGCTTAAAGATTATGGCAGAAGTCTTAACCTTTCTAACTCTGCCAATATTATTTTGTTTGAGGCGCTAAGACAAAACGACTTTTTTGATTTAGAGTAGGGGATATTTTGAATGAAGTAAAAATTTCTGTAAGGAATTTAATTGAATTTATAAAAAGAAGCGGAGACATTGACAGAAGGTTTTATTCCAATGCAAGAGCTGTTGCAGGGATTCGTGCACACCAAAAAATCCAAAAAGAGTATTCTGATAATTATAGAGCCGAAGTATTTTTAAGGACAAAAGAAAATATTGACGAAATCACATTCATAGTCGAGGGAAGGGCCGATGGAATTGACGAGTCAGAAGAAGTTACAATAGACGAAATTAAATCTACAACTCGAGACTTGGATGAGCTTGAGAAAGAAGAAAATATAATGCACTGGTCTCAGGCTAAATGCTACGGCTATATTTATGCAAAGGAGCACGAACTTGATACCATAAATATAATGCTTACTTACTTTCAACTTGAGACGGAGGAAGTTAAAAAGATTGTAAAAAAATTTAGCTTCGGAGAACTCAGGGATTTCTTCATGTCCACATTAATGGAATATTTGGAATTTTCAAAGAGAATTGTGGAATGGGAAAAGATAAGAAATGACTCCATAAAGCTCATGAAGTTTCCCTTTAAAAATTATAGAAAGGGACAGAGAGAGCTTGCTGTTTCTGTATATAACACCATTTCCGATGGGCAAAAACTTTTTGTCGAGGCACCGACGGGAATTGGAAAGTCAATGTCTACAATTTTTCCAACGATTAAAGCCATTGGTGAGAGAAAAATTGACAAGGCGTTTTATTTAGTTGCTCGCTCAACGGGAAAAAACGCAGCAAGGGATGCTTTAGATAAACTTCAAAACAAAAATCTCAAACTAAAGACTGCCATAGTTACGGCAAAGGATAAAATTTGCATAAATGACGAAGTAAAGTGCAACCCAAAGGACTGTCCCTACGCCAAGGGACACTTTGACAGAGTTAATGATGCAATAATAGACATATTCGATTCATGTGACAAGTTCGATAGGGAAAACATAGAAAAATTTGCAAAACTACACATGGTCTGTCCCTTTGAATATCAATTAGACCTATTGGACTTTTCGGACTTTATAACTTGTGACTACAACTATGTCTTCGATCCCACAGTTTATTTAAAGAGATTTTTTGAAAATGCACTTACAAAGTTTGCAGTTCTAGTTGATGAGGCGCACAATTTATTGGAACGCGGCCGCGATATGTACTCTGCAGAATTTTCCATAAACGACCTATATATTATAGAAGAAATTGTGCCCAAAAAGAGAAAAAATGTCCACAAACACATTAAAATTGCAATAGAAGAGTTTGAAAAGTTAAATAAAAACACCCACTATACTTATGAAGCATTTGAAAAATTAAATTATCAGGTAGAAAAGATAATTTTTTCTATGAATAAATTTTTGACAGAAGATAAAGATGTGGACAATTATGACGATGCTCTTGATGTTTATTTTACGCTCTTTAAATATATTAAGATTTACGAATATTATAACGAGGACTTTGTCTCTATTCGCGAAGAGGACAAGGTAAAGATAATGTGTCTTGACATTTCTTCTATATTTAGAAGTATTTTAAAAGTTCCAGTTGCTTCAATATTTTTCTCGGCAACTCTTACGCCTATTAAATACTACGGAAATCTACTTGGGGCAGATGATGATTCTTACTATTATAAAATAGAGTCGCCCTTTGATCCAACAGAATCTTCTCTATCT